>NZ_BAAGZI010000259.1:0-8717 GCF_054778695.1 Actinocorallia lasiicapitis | reverse complement strand
CGCCAGGGCGGGCCGTCGGGGTCGTGGGCGGGCACACAGGTGCCGTACACCTCCTCGCCCGCCGGGGTGGCGAGCCCGGTCGCGAACGCGCTGCGCGTGCCGTCGGCGGCGATCGCGATCCGGCGCTGCGCGGTCAGCCGGACGAAGGTCTGCTCCAGATACTCGCGGAGCACCCAGGTGCGGTCCCGGCCAGGACAGCCCCAGTCCTCCGGCTCGACGATCCGGGCGAGCCGGTCGAAACAGTCGTCGTCGATGCCGTCTTCGACCCGGAGCATCCCGACTTCGGCATAGGTGTGCAGGGCGCCCTGACGGGGAGACGGTAGGGGGGAGCCCGCATGTTTCTTCAGGTGCGGCGTCACGCGGGGGAGAGTAGCCCACGGCTGTCCGGCCTCTTCGCATATGTCGTCCTGCTCCCGGGCCGGGCGGACCGGCGTGTCTCCGGATCGGTAGGCTGGCCGAACTCGGTTCGGTACCCGGAGGCGTGCATGACGAGGTTCGCGGCGGCCACGAAGATCTCCCCGCTGGGCGAAGGGAGGTACGGAGCCGAGCTCGACGCCGGGTTCGGGTTCGGCGTGGCGCTCAACGGCGGCTACCTGATGGCCGTGGTGCTCCGGGCCGTCGTCGCGCAGTCACGGCACCCGCATCCCGTCGCCACCGCCGTCAACTTCCTGCGGCCCGCGCAGCCGGGCCACGCCGAGATCGTGGTGGAGTCCCGCAAGGACGGCAAGACCGCCGCGATGTTCCGCGCCACGCTCGTCCAGGACGGCAATGCCCTCCTCGACGCGCAGGTCACCACCGCGACACTCGACCCGCGGGCCGTCCCCGTGTACCGCGGGCGGGCGCCGCAGATGCCGCCGCTGGAGGAATGCAGGCCGTCCGGGCAGGGCAGCGCCGAACGCGGCTTCGCCGCCCAGGTCGACATGCGGTTCGACCCCGCCACCATGGGCTGGCTCGACGGCCGTCCCACCGGCAGGCCCGAGATGCGCGCCTACATCAAGCTGCGCGAGGACGACCTGCCCGACCCCTACGTCCTGGCGCTCGCGCTCGACGCGCTGATCCCGGTCGTCACCAACACCGGCGCGTACGGCTGGTCGCCGACGGTCGAACTGACCTGGCATCTGCGCGCGCTGCCCGCGCCCGGCTGGCTCGCCGTCCACGGCTCGGGACGGCTGGTCGCCGACGGCTGGTTCGACGAGAACGTCGAGATCTGGGACTCCGCCGGAACGCTCGTGGCCCAGTCACGGCAGCTCGCCAGGGCCGCCAGGCAGCGGTGATCGCAGCCCGTGAACCACTGATCCGCAGGCGCAGATGTAGTGAGCGTCACACACTCTGTGACGGCGGATTCGCATAGCCTTGGGCGTCATGCCAGACGCCGTGCCTCCCCGTCCACCCCGTCTTGGAGGCCGGCCCCGACATCTGAACCTCGGTTGTATATAACCCCGCCACACCTGGGCATGTCCCCAGGAAGGACGATGTAGAGGAGCTCCCCGTGCGGGTGACTGTGATCGGCTGTTCCGGCAGCTTCCCGGGGCCGGACAGCCCCGCCTCCTGCTATCTGATCGAGGACCAGGGCTTCTCGCTGCTCCTGGACTTCGGCAACGGCGCGCTCGGGGCTTTGCAGCGCCATCACGACCTTTACGACATCGACGCCATCGCCGTCTCCCACCTCCACGCCGACCACTGCATGGACCTGTGCGGCTACTACGTCGCCCGCAAGTACAGCCCGCAGGGCACCAAGCCGAAGATCCCGGTGTTCGGGCCCGACAACACCGCCCAGCGGATGGCCGAGGCCTACGACCTGCCGCAGGACCCCGGCATGACCGACACCTTCGACTTCACCGCGCTGGCCCGCACCTTCGACGTCGGACCGTTCACCGTCACCACGGCCCCGGTCAACCACGTCATCGAGTCCTACGGGTTCCGGATCAGCTCGGGCGGCAAGACCGTCGCCTACTCCGGCGACACCGGCCGCACCGACGTCCTGGTCGACCTGGCCCGCGACGCCGACCTGTTCCTGTGCGAAGCGTCCTTCATGGAAGGCGGCGACAACCCGCCCGACCTGCACCTCACCGCGCGTGAGGCCGCCGAGTACGCCGACCGGGCCGACGTCCGCCGGCTGCTGCTCACCCATCTCGTCCCCTGGAACGACGCCGAGCAGTCACTCGTCGAGGCCAAGACCGCGAAGTTCGCGGGCCCGATCGAGCTGGCCCGCTCGGGGCTCTCCTACGACCTTTAGCGTCTGTAGGCGGATTGCGGGCGGATAGGCTGGCAGGCATGTCTCGCCCCGACGGCCGCGTGGCCGATCAGCTCCGTCATGTCCGGATCCAGCGCGGCTGGCTCGACCACGCCGAGGGCTCGGTGATGGTCGAGTTCGGCGGCACCCGGGTGCTGTGCGCCGCCTCCGTCCAGGACTCGGTGCCCCGCTGGCGGCGCGACAGCGGGCTCGGCTGGCTGACGGCCGAGTACGCGATGCTGCCGCGCGCCACCAACACCCGCAACGACCGTGAGGCCGTCAAGGGCAGGCTCGGCGGCCGTACGCAGGAGATCTCCCGGCTCATCGGCCGTTCGCTGCGCGCCTGCGTCGACTTCAAGGCGCTCGGCCAGAACACCATCACCCTCGACTGCGACGTCCTGCAGGCCGACGGCGGCACCCGCACCGCCGCCATCACCGGCGCGTACGTGGCGCTCGCCGACGCCGTCACCTGGATGCGCGACAAGCGCCTCACCAAGGGCGACCCGCTCATCAACACCGTGTGCGCGGTCAGCGTCGGCGTCATCGACGGGGAGCCGCGGCTCGACCTCTGCTATGAGGAGGACGTCCGCGCCGACACCGACATGAACGTCGTGTGCACCGGCGACGGCCGGCTCATCGAGGTCCAGGGCACCGCCGAGGGCGTCCCGTTCTCCCGCGACGAGCTCAACGGGCTGCTCGACCTCGCGCAGCTCGGCTGCGTCGACCTGACCATGATGCAGAAGGAAGCACTCGCCCGATGAAGATCGTCCTGGCCACCGGGAACGAAGGCAAGATCGTCGAACTGCGGCGGCTGCTGACCGACCACGAGGTGGTCGGGCTCAGCGAGTTCCCCGACGCGCCCGACGTCCCCGAGACCGAGCTGACCTTCGCGGGCAACGCCCTGCTGAAGGCCCGCGCGATCGCCGCGCACACCGGGCTGCCCGCCGTCTCCGACGACTCCGGGCTCTGCGTGGACGCGCTCAACGGGATGCCGGGCGTCCTGTCGGCCCGCTGGTCGGGCCGGTTCGGCGCCGACGCGAAGGACCTGCGCAACCTGCAGCTCGTGCTCGACCAGCTCGCTGACGTCGGCGACGGCCAGCGCGGCGCGCACTTCATGTGCGCCGCCGCCCTCGCCTACCCCGACGGCCGCGCCGAAGTCGTCGAGGGACGGATGGACGGGGTGGTGCTGCGCGAGCCGCGCGGCGCCGGCGGGTTCGGCTACGACCCCATCTTCCTGCTGCCGGAGCTGGGCAAGACGACCGCCGAACTCACCCCTGAGGAGAAGTCGGCGGTCAGCCACCGCGGCAAGGCGTTCCGCGCCCTCGCCGCCTACCTGACCGCCTAGCCAGCTCCTAGCTGAGGGCCGAGCGCAACCGGACCCGGGTGCCGTGGTGCCCGGCCCTTATGTGGATGACGTCGACCAGCATCCGGGCGCTCCACAGGCCGAAGCCCTCGGCGGTGGCGTCGGCGGGCGGCAAGAAGCCCGCCAGCTCGTCCGGATGCCAGAGCCCGATGTCGGCGACCTCGCAGTGCAGCTCGTTGTCGGACTTCCACACCATCAGCTCGATCGGCGGGGTGCCGTGCACCACCGCGTTGGTCGCGATCTCGTTGACCGCGGTGACCAGATTGCCGAGCTTGGAGCGGTCGAGGCCGTGCCGCGTGGCCTTGTCCTTCAGGAACTTGCGCATCGGCGCGAGGTCGAGCGACTCGATCCCGATCCGGTCCACCTGGTCCGGTACCGCGGGCACTGGAGCCGAACGGCTGAGCTCGGGGCCCAGCTCGTGCGGCTTGGTGTAGCTGGTGTTGTAGAGCGGGTAGTTGCCGCCGGAGAGCATTTCGGGGTGCGTCCGCATCGCTTCGTCGATGATCGCCGGCGACAGGGTCCGCCGGTCGTAAGGGCAGATCACCTGGGCGCCGCTCTTGCTGAACGCCGCGTTCACGATCGACTCGTACCGCGCCCACTCCGCGAGCTGCAGACCCTGGCCGCGCCCCGACCAGTCGACGCCCGCCAGCGCCCGCACCCGGCGCGGCGCCACCCCCTGCACCACGTCGTTGTAGGCCGAGATCGTGCGGACCGGATGCCCGTAGAACACCGCGGAGTCGACATAGTGGACGGGATTGGCGTCACTGCGCATGACGTCGCGGATCGCGTCCCACTCCTGCGGCGGGATCACCGCGAGGATGTGGTCACCGGTGCCCAGGCCCTCCTGGAGGAAGGGCACGGCCGCGTTCAGGAACTCTTCGTCCTTGCCGTACAACAGTGCACGGTGCACGAGATTCTGCTCGTTCACTTGGCCCCCCAGCCTTGTCCGCGGGTGATTCCGGGGTAGCGGTGGAAGCCCACCATGTCGATCACGCCCTGGAGTTCTGCCGTCGGGTTGTCCAGCACCAGCCCGTTGCCGCGGGTCAGCCGGAGCGCGTGCGTGCCGATGAGGCTCAACGCGCCGAGGTCGATGAACTTGAGATTGTTGAGATCCAGATGGACCTCGCTGCGCGGATCGCTCACCGCCGTCAAGGTCTGGGTGAACGCGGCATGGCGTGCGCCGTCGATCTCGCCTTCGAGTTTCAGGCCGTGCGGCCGGAACGTGCGAGTGATCTTGAGCACGCCGTCGTCATATTCGGGGTTCACTTCGACGAGTACCTCGTGATGATGCTGCAGGACGTCGATGGCCTCGGGAGTACAAGCGGAGCGGTCGACCTGGCAGATGCCCGTGGCCACGGTGCTGGGCCCGATCATCGCCTCCACCTCGTTGTCGCAGGCGAGCATGAACTGGTCGCCGCCCGGCAGGCCGGCCGCCCAGGTCATGTCCGCGGTGATCCGGACGCGCTGGAACCGCTGGTCGAGAGCCTTCGCGATCTCACGCTCCAACGTGTCGGCCAACAGGGCCGGATCGCTGTAGCCGTCCTTCGCGCAGGCCAGATGCCAGGGGATGACGGCCAGATGGCCCGCCTCCGCGAACGGCGTGGCGTCGATGCCGTACCGGCTCAGCAGGCCCGGGAGATGCCGCGGCGCGGCGTCGGTCACGCAGACGACCTTCTCCCCGGCGTCGAGACCGGCGTAGACGAAGTCACCGAGCACGCGGCTCTGTTCGTCCGGATGGGAGAACGCCAGCCACGCGTGGTCGCCGGCGCGTAGGTCGCCGACCGATCTCTGCGTGTACAGGTGGGTCATGCCCCGTCCATTATCGAAAAGATGGGTAGCGTCAGAGTACGCCCGAGCTCCGACATTGGCAGGAAGTCTGCAAACCTTTCTCTGTAAATATCCCGATCCTCGTGTTGCACGTGCATTTTCAAGCGCAAAGTGGTGTGCGAATGCGAATACGGGTGCCGGCCGGACCCGTCCTGACCTGCACGATGTCGCAGAGCATCCGCACCGCCCAGAGTCCGAGCCGGGGGATTTCCCCGGGTAGCTCCGGATTTGGCGGGAAGTGGCCTGGTCCGGCGGAGTCCTCCGGTTGCCAATGGCCCTCGTCCGCCACCTCGCACACCAGTTCGCCGTCCTCCGGCCAGAGCCGCAGCACCACCGGAGGGGTGCCGTGGCGCAGCGCGTTGGTCGCCACCTCCGTCACCGCGACCAGCAACTGGTGCAGGGTGCCGCCCGGAACGCCGAGATCGCGTGCGTGGCCGGCGACCAGCGCCCGCAGATCCCGCATGTCGGGGGAGAAGACCGGCATCGCGGCCGAATCGGCGGGGGCGGGGGCCAGCGGCTCGCGATCGCACATCGCGCCGAACAGGCCCGGCTCCAGATAGCCGGGGTTGGCGCGGCGGAAACGGCCGTGGGCCGAGTGCGGATGGGTGCGGCGGGCGGCGTCCAGGATCGGCAGCGGCAGCGCGCCCAGATCGTAGGGGCACATGAACGAGGCGTCGGTGTCGGCGAAGACCAGATTGACCAGCGATTCCAGCCGCTGCCACTCCAGCACCTCCCACTTGCCCCACGTCTCCCAGTGCGGCTCGCCCAGGATCCGCAGGCCGCGGCCCTCGGCCTTGCCCTCCTGCCACTGGCGCAGCACCTTCGCGACGATCCTGGTGGGATGCTCGTAGAAGACGCCCTGGTCCAGGAACTGCACGGCGCCGTCCAGCTCCGCCCGGAGCGCGGCGCGCTTGCGCGGGTTCGTCGCCACGAAGACCGTGTCGCCCCGTTCGGCGCCCTCCGTCAGGAACGGCAGCGCCGCGCCCAGGAACTGGTCGTCACCCTGGTAGGGGAGGGCGAAGTGATCCAGTGTCACGACGCGTCCCCCATGATCACTCCGGGCAGTTTCTCGATCCCCACCGTCTTGATGACCGATTCGACGTCGCTGGCCACCCGGTGCAGCACCACCCGCGAGGTCGGGCCGCGCCGCCGGGTGTACTCCGCCATCGCCTGCAGCGCGCGCAGGCTGACGAAGTCCAGCTTCTCCATGTCGAGATGGACGGCCTCGCCGTTCGGCGACACGGAGTTCAGCACTTCTTCGAACCGCTGCTGGCGCGCCTCGTCCAGCTCGCCGACGAGCTGCAGGCCGAGCGGTTGATAGGTCTTGGTGATCGACAGGACGGGATCGTCGAAGTCGGGGTTGGGGATCGCCAGCACCTCATGGTGCTGTTTCAGCAGCTCGAGCTGGGTCCCCGTGCATTTGCGGATGTCCGTCTGGCAGATGGCCGTCACGGACACCGAGGGGCAGACGTGGCCGGAGAACTCGCGTTCGCAGGAGTCGAGCCGGGCGTCGCCGAACGGCTCGGCGAAGGCCCAGGACGTGTCCGCGGTGACGCGGATGCCGCGGAACTGCTGCTCCGTCGCCTTGGTGATCTCGTCGGTGAGGGTCTCGACCATCTTCGCGGGATCGAACATTCCGCCGCTGAGACACGCCTCCCCGACGGGGATCAGCGAGAGCAGGCCCGTTCTGATCGCGGGGCCCAGATCCTCGCCGAACATCCCGGGCAGCTCCCAGGGCTCGGCGTCCGTCACATAAATGATCTTGTCTCGGATGCTCAGTCCATACCGGATCCAATCCCCGATCACATGCCCTTGCTCGCTTTCGCTCCCATACGGCAGCCAAGCGTGGTCCCCCGGCAACAGATCCCTGACCGACCTCCGGAACATGAGCCCTCATGCCTCCCCGCACCCGCCAGTCCCCACAATGTACGCCGCATCCCCCGTCCGGACCCCCCGCTTTTTTCACATACCGGGACCCCACTCCCCACGGTGATCGCTCGCCTACACCCCGTAAAAGACAAAAGGGACAGTCTTCACGACTGTCCCTTTTCGCGTGGGGCCGGTGGGACTCGAACCCACAACCACATGAACCTAAATCATGCACCTCTGGCCAATTGGGCTACGGCCCCGCAGGCGAGATCGTACCAGCGCGGGCCTGGCCGCTCACCTCGATAAACGGCCGGGTGTCAGAGGCCGAGGTCCTTGCGGAGGCGGGCGACATGGCCGGTGGCCTTGATGTTGTAGTACGGCTTCTCGATCATGCCGTCCTCGTCGATCAGGAAGGTGGAGCGGATGACGCCGACGGTGAGCTTGCCGTAGAGCTTCTTCTCGCCGTAGGCGGCGTAGGACTCCAGGACCTTCCGGTCGGGGTCGGACAGGAGCGGGAAGGTGAGGTGGTCGCGGTCGCGGAACTTCGCGAGCTTCTCCGGCTTGTCGGGTGAGATGCCGATGACCTTGACGCCGGCCTCGGCGAGCTCGGGAAGCGCGTCCTCGAAGTCGATCGACTCCTTGGTGCAGCCCGGGGTCATGGCGGCCGGGTAGAAGTAGACGATGACCTTGTGGCCGCGGAAGTCGGAGAGGGAGACCGGGGTGCCGTCGGCGTCGGGGAGGGTGAAGTCGGGGGCGGGAGCGCCCTGCTCCAGGCGGTCGGTCACGGGGTTTCCTCTCGGGTTCGGGTGTGGGATTCCAAACTACCGGGGGGTTGGCGCGCCGCGGGGGTGCGACCTGCAAGACTGATCGTCATGGGTGACAGAGATCCGGATGACGTCGAGCAGGAGATCGAGCAGACCCGTGAGGAGCTGGCTCGGACGATCGACGCGCTCGCCGATCGGGTGAATCCCTCGCATGTGGCCGCCCGGACGGGCGAGAAGGTCCGCGAGGAGATCAAGCAGGTCGCGGTGACGGTCGGTTCGATCGTCGCGCCCGCCAAGGACGGTGACTCGCCGCTGACCGACGAGCAGCGCCAGCGGGCCATGGTGATCGGCGGGGTGATCCTGGTGGGTGCGGTGCTGCTGCTGGCCAACGGCCGCCGCAAGCGGCGCAAGGCCGCCAAGGAGCTGGTCGTGGCCTGGGGCGGGACGAAGAAGAAGTAGGTCGCGCGTGCGCGCCCCCAGGTCCTGCGGCCGGGGGGCGCTTCGCCATGTCCGGGGTCGGGGGCCTCAGCGGAACTGGGGGAGGTCGGCGCGGTGGGCGGCGAGCCCCTCGTCCAGGAGGGCTCGGGCGGCGGGCAGGCTGCGGACGAACGGGTGGGCGAGCAGCGCCTGAAGGGCGAGCCGCCGGTCGCCGAGGGTGGCG
>NZ_BAAGZI010000258.1:0-8750 GCF_054778695.1 Actinocorallia lasiicapitis | reverse complement strand
AGGCCGGTCTCGCCGTGCGCGACCACCTCGGGGATCCCGCCGGTGGCGGTCGCGACGACCGGCGCCGTGCAGGCCATCGCCTCCAGGTTGACGATCCCCATCGGCTCGTAGACCGACGGGCAGACGAAGACCGTCGCCTGGGTGAGCACCTGGAGCAGGACGGGCCGCGGCAGCATCCCGGAGATCCAGACGACCCCGTCGCGCTTCTCGCGCAGCCCGGCGACCAGCGCGGTGACCTCGGCCTCCAGTTCGGGGGTGTCGGCGGCGCCCGCGCAGAGCACGAGCTGCGCGGCGGGATCGAGGTCGGCGGCGGCGCGCAGCAGATGCGGCAGCCCCTTCTGCCGGGTGACGCGTCCGACGAACACGACCGACGGCCGCTCCGGGTCGATGCCGAGCGGCCCGAGCAGTTCGGTGCCGGGCGACGGCCGGTACGCCTCGGTGTCGATCCCGTTGTGGATCACGCTGATCCGGCCGGGGTCGAGCTCGGGGTAGGCCGCCAGGACGTCCCGGCGCATCCCCTCCGACACCGCGATGACCGCGTCGGCGGCGACGATCGCGGTCCGCTCCGCCCAGGACGACAGCGCGTACCCGCCGCCGAGCTGCTCGGCCTTCCACGGCCGCAGCGGTTCCAGGCTGTGCGTGGTGAGCACGTGCGGAACTCCGTACAGCAGTTTGGCGAGGTGCCCGGCGAGGTTGGCGTACCAGGTGTGGCTGTGCACGAGGCTCGCGCCGGAGCAGCCGCCGGCCATCTCGACGTCGGCGGCGAGGGTCTGGAGCGCGGGGTTGGCGTACAGGAGGGAGTCGGGCGGCCGGTAGGCGGACGCGCCGTGCCGGGGATCGCCGAGGCAGCGGACGCGCAGCTCGTCGCCGGTGGTGTGGAACAGGGCGCGCAGTTCGCGGGCGAGGAAGTCGGCGTGCACGCCCGCTCCCCCGTAGACGTCGGGTGGGAACTCTCGGGTCAGCAGGTCGACGCGCATGTCCGGAACTTAACCGGAACGGAAAAAATCATGCCCGTTTCGCCAGGGATTCATGGGAAATGTTCCTTGCTATGGCAACGCCCCGGATTCTTGCGATCGTACTGGCGGGCGGCGAAGGGAAGCGGCTGATGCCGCTCACGGCGGACCGGGCCAAGCCCGCCGTGCCCTTCGGCGGGATCTATCGGCTCATCGACTTCGTCCTGTCCAACCTGGCCAACGGCGGCTATCTGAAGATCGTCGTGCTGACCCAGTACAAGAACCACAGCCTCGACCGGCACGTCTCGATGACGTGGCGGATGTCGACCCTGCTCGGCAACTACGTCACGCCCGTCCCGGCGCAGCAGCGGCTCGGCCCCCGCTGGTTCACCGGCTCCGCCGACGCCGTCCTGCAGAACCTCAACCTCATCGACGACGAGCACCCCGACCACGTCATCGTGTTCGGCGCCGACCACATCTACCGGATGGACCCCCGGCAGATGGTCGACCAGCACATCGCGTCGGGCGCGGGCGTGACCGTCGCCGCGATCCGCCAGCCGCTCGCCCTCGCCGGCCAGTTCGGCGTCATCGAGGCCGACGCGGGCCGCATCTCCGCGTTCCGCGAGAAACCGGCGAACGCCACCGGCCTGCCGGACGCCCCCGACCAGATCTACGCCTCGATGGGCAACTACGTGTTCTCCGTCGAAGCGCTCATCGACGCCGTCCACGCCGATGCCAGGAAACCCGGCAGCCGCCACGACCTGGGCGGCGACATCATCCCCGCGATGGTCGCCGGCAAGGACGCCCGGGTCTACGACTTCGCCGACAACGCCGTGCCCGGCGCGACCGAACGCGACCACGGCTACTGGCGCGACGTCGGCACCCTCGACGCCTTCTACGAGGCGCACCTCGACCTGATCTCGGTCCATCCGGTGTTCAACCTGTACAATCACCGCTGGCCGATCTACACCGGCCACCAGCCGCTGCCCCCGGCGAAACTGGTGTTCGCCGAAGGCCGCGCCCAGGACTCGCTGCTCGCCCCCGGCGTCATCGTGGCGGGCGGCTCGGTCTGCCGGTCGGTGCTGTCGCCGCGCGTGCAGGTCGGGGCCGGGGCCGAGGTGAGCGAGTCGGTGCTGATGGACAACGTGCGGATCGGCGAGGGCGCGATCGTCCGGCGGGCCATCATCGACAAGAACGTGGTGGTCCCGCCGGGGGCGCGGATCGGCGTCGACCCCGAACGGGACCGGGAGCGGTTCACCGTCACCGACGAGGGCGTCACGGTGATCGGCAAGAACGTCGCGCTCTAAGCTCACTTCACCGGGAAGCCGAAGTGGCCGTACTTCAGGCCCTGTTTGAAGGCGGTGACGCTGCTCTTCTGGGCTTCGAGCCGGAAGTCGCCGTCGGCCTCGGCGGGACGCTTGTCGGCGTTGAACCAGAGGAAGCCGATGATGTTCGGATACTTGTTCACCGAGGCCAGGAAGTCCTTGATGAACGACGTCCTGGTCTTGCCGGGGCTGGTGCCGACCTCCGGGATGATGATCGGCTTCTTGGTGAAGGTCCGGACGTTCTTGACGGTCGGCAGGAAGATCTTCGCGAAGGTCTTCCTGGTGTGCCTGCCCCGGTCGTAGCCGACGATCCCCACCCAGTCGACGTACTTCGCGCCCGGCCAGTAGGGGCGCAGCGCGATCTCCGGGCGGGAGCCGATCTCGTTCGGCTGCCACAGCCAGATGGCGTTGGTCGCGCCGACCGTCCGGAAGATGTCGTGCATCCGCCGCCACGCGGCCGTCCAGTCCTGCGGGGTGTTGAAGTAGTCGCAGGCCGTCTCCTTGTCCGGGGTGTCGTTCTCCGGACGGCTGCAGTCGCCCCACGGGTACCACTCGGCGTTGAACTCGTGGGCGAAGCTGAACACCACGGGCATCTTCGCGGCGCGGATCGCGAGGGCGAGCTCGCGGATGTAGTCGTCCTGCTCGCCCGCGGCGATGGTGGCGACGGTGAGGTCGCGGCCCTGCGGCCAGAGCTCCAGTTCGAGCTGCGGGATCGCGCCGTACTTCCACAGGCCCTTCGCCCAGGCGGTGTCGAAGCCGTCGCCCCAGTTGTAGAAGCCCTTGACGATGTTGGGCTTCCGCCCGGTGATCTTCGCGAACCGCTTGGCCCCGGCGACCTTGTCCTCCTCGGGGGTGAAGACCCCGAAGTACTCCTTGCGCGGGTAGATGTACTTGTTCACGTTGGTGACGCCCGGGGCGTTCCAGCGTTGGAAGCCCTTCGGCGCCTTGTTGTTGTACTTCGGCTTCACCGCCGCGGATCTCACCGCGTCGGGCTTGGCCGCCGCGGGGGCGGCGTGGACCGTCCCCGCGAGCAGCGGGACGAGCAGGGCGGCGGCGGCGAGGACGCGCCGTTCCATAGAACTCTCCTTACAGTCGGCTGTCGTCGGCCGAGGCCGCACCGGTACCGGGGAGAGGGGGCCGTACCCACCGTGCCCAGGGTGACGCCCGTGAACGTAGAGATTTCTCAACAAACCGGGTGCGGGAGTCCTGGGCTCGTTCGCTAGTCCTTCGCCAGCAGCCTGGCCTTCGCCTCATGGAACTCGGCGACGGACAGGGCGCCCGAGCGGTGCAGGGCGTCGAGCTTGGCGATCTCGTCCGACAGGCTCTGCCGGGGCGCGGGAGCCCCGTACCGCTCGCCGGCCAGCCGCTCGACGACGGGCAGGAGCCGCGGCGGCACCGCGGCCGGGTTCTCGATATCGGTGATCAGCCCGAACTCGGCGGGGTTGCCCGGCAGGTACAGCACCGGGTAGCGCTCGCCCGTCAGGACGGGACGGATCAGCCGCATCGTGATGGTCTTCGACGCCTCGAACGCGGGCCCGTTCTCCGGCTCGATCCTGACCCGCAGCTCGACCCGCGGGTTGTCGTTGATCCGGACCCCGGTGTCGCGCACCGACAGCACCGTCCCGATCGCGGGGCTGCCCTCGGCGAGCAGGTTCTGCAGCTTCTCCGTCGACTTGGCGGCCATCCCGCGCAGCACGAACGCCCCGGCCAGGGCGATCAGCCCGGCCACGACGAACCCGCCGCCGAACGTCCGGGAGAACCCGGCGTCACCGACGGCCAGCGCGCCCGCGCCGACCGCGAGGAACAGCAGCGGCACCACCAGCCGCGCCCCGAGGATCATCGAGACGACCGCGACGAGGATCCCGCCCACCAGGAACGGGATGAACCCGCCGACGCTGAGGTCGCAGGCGGAGATGTCGGCTTCGCAGACCGACGCCGAGGACAGCAGGTTGTTGATGGCGTACCCGACGGACGCGCAACCCGACAGACCGACCGCGTACGCGACCGGAACACGAACACTCACTGGACTTCCCTTGCTGACGTTTGCCATCCCCGATTCCAAGGGATCAGATGCCGTACAACAAGATCAGGTTCGCGGTGCGGGGTGTGTCAGGAATCTCCGTCCTGTTCGGCGAGGAACCGTTCGAACTGGGCGGCCAGCTCGTCCGCCGACGGCATGTCGGCCTCCTGCGCGAGCAGCGACTCACGGTCGTCGGCGCCGGCGAACGCGTCGTACTGCTGCTCCAGCGCGCGGACCACCTTCTCGACCTCGTCGGAGCCCTCGACCTGGGAGGCGATCTCCTTGTCGGTCTCCTCGGCGGACTCGCGCAGGGCGTCGCCGGGGATGGCCAGGCCCGTCGCGTTGACGACGGTGCCGAGCGCCGTCAGCGCGGCCGTCGGGTACGACGACTGCGCCAGGTAGTGCGGGACGTGGACGGCGAAACCGATCGCGTCGTGGCCCAGTTCGCCCAGCCGGTACTCCAGCAGCGCGGCGGCGCTGCCCGGCACCTGGACGCGCCCGAACGGCGACTTCGGCCAGGCGCCCAGCAGCTCGGGCTTGGTGCCGTGGGCGGTCAGCCCGATCGGCCGGGTGTGCGGGACGCCCATCGGGATGCCGTGGAAGGCCACCGACAGGCTGACGTCCAGGGTCTCGATCAGGGAGACGACCGAGGCGACGAACTTCTCCCACGCGCGGTCCGGTTCGGGGCCCTCCAGCAGCAAGAACGGCTGGCCGACCGTGTCATAGACCACGTGCAGGTTCAGGGAGGGCTTGTCGTAGTCCTCCCAGTGGTCGCCGTCGTAGGTCATCATCGGCCGGCGCGCCCGGTAGTCGATCAGCTCGTCCAGGTCGAAACGGGCGATGACCTGGTGATCCAGAGTGTCCAGGATGTGCTCGCGGACCAGCCTGCCGGCGGAACCCGCGTCCATGAACCCGTCCAGGCTGTGCAAGAGCACCGGACGCTCGAGCACGGGCAGCTCGGCCTCCAGCCGGTACAGATCCTCGGGACGCAAGGCGGCCCACCTCCTCGGGACGAACAAGGGCTACAGACTCTTCAACATAGTCCCTCGCGCATTTCATCCCGCCCCGGATCATCCCAAGGAGGCGCTTTTCCGTCCTAGGACGCCATCCGGAGGCGGTCGGCGTTGATCAGGTGGTAGAGCAGCAGGAGCTGGGTGATGGCGACCGGGTCGCTGGCGGCGCCGTCGGCGAGGCGGCCGAGGTCCGCGGGGAACGGGGTGTCGACGTCCAGCCGCTCCCAGATCGCCTTCTTGACGATCTCGGCCTCCTCGCCCGAGACGTTGCCGTGCACGTGCAGGGCGTCGACGGGGCGGCCGTCGGTGTCGCGGAGCAGTTTGAGGTGGAGGGCGTCGGCGCCGTTGACCACGCCGGTGAGGTCCGGGTGGTCGACGGTCGGACGGAGCAGGACCTCCGCCGACAGCGGGGCGTCGGGCTCGGGGTGCGCCGAGGGGATGCTGCCGAACCGGACGACGATGTCGGCGTGCCTGCGCTGCGGGCGGATGAACGCCGCGCTCTCCATCTCGCGCCGCCGCAGCTCCTCCAGCACCTGGTCGGGCGTGTAGCCGCGCTTGGAGGTGTCCCGGTTGATCTTCCAGGCGTGGCGCTGGCTCTCCGGCGGGTCCAGATAGACCGTGATGTCGAAGCAGGCGCGCGCCATCTTGCTGTAGAGCGGCAGCAGCCCCTCGACGATCACGAAGTCGCGCGGCTCGATCAGCTCGGGCCTGACCAGCTCGCCGGTGCCGTGGTCGTAGACCGGCTTGAGGATCGGCTCCCCCATCGCCAGGAGCTGAAGGTGCTGCTCCATGATCTCGATGTAGTTGCAGTCGGGGTGCAGCGCCGTGAACGGTTTCCCCTGGCGTTCGCGGCGGTCGAAGCGGTGGTAGTCGTCCACGCAGACGGCCGTCATCCGCTCCTCGCCGAGACACTCCACCAGCCCCCGGGTGAGCGTCGTCTTGCCGGCGGCACTGTCTCCCGCGATCGCCAGCATCACCGGACGGCGTCCGGTTCCACGGGCCCGCAGCATGTGCACGATCCGGTGGGGCACGGGATCCTCCAAAGGGGTTCTTTACCCGGGGGTTGTGGTCGCGTCACCGTGAAGGTAAGCCTGGTCGCCGCGGGGTTCCTCACCCGACGGTGGGATCTCACGGGTGAAGGCGCGCCTTGGTGAGCTACTCGTCAGTAGCTTTTGCTTGTTAGGGTGCGCCCATGGCCGCCCCCGTCCGAGTCGTGCTCGTCGACGACCATGAAATGATCCTCGCCGGACTCCAGGCGATGCTCGCCGGCTACACCGGCCGCGTCCGCGTGGTCGGGCAGGCCGCGGACCCCGACTCCGCGTCACGCCTGGTCGTCTCACTGAAACCCGACATCGTGCTGCTGGACGTCCGGCTGGGCACGCACAGCGGACTCGACCTCTGCCGGGTGCTCACCGAGACCACCCCCGAATCCCGGGTGGTGTTCCTGTCGGTCTACGACGACGAGCAGTACGTGTTCGAGGCCCTGCGGGCCGGCGCCGCCGGATACCTCCTGAAACGGGTGGACGGCCTCGAGCTCGTCCGGCGGCTGGAGGAGGTCGCCGAAGGCGAGACGGTCGTCGACCCGACCCTCGCGGGACGGATGGCGGCGAGCGTCGCCCGGCTCAACCGCGGCGAGTTCTGGCCCGGCGCCAACCGCGGGCTGACCCAGCGGGAGAGCGAAGTGCTGTCGCTGCTCGTCGGCGGGCTGTCGAACCGGGCGATCGCCGCACGGCTCCACCTGTCCGAAGAGACCGTCAAATCGCATCTGCGGACCCTGTACCGGAAACTGGAGGTCACCGACCGCTCCGCCGCCATCGCCATCGCGCTGCGCGAGGGCCTGTTCCGGTGAAGGCACGCGCCCTCGCCCTCCTCGCCGAACGGGACGGGGAGCTGCTGACCCGCGTGGTCGGAGCCGCCTGCGCCGACCGGGAACTCCCCGAACTGGCCGCCGACATCGCCGTCCTGGTGCGGTCCGCCACCCGGTTCGCGTCCTGCGAGATCTACGTGCTCGACGAGGACGGCCGGACCCTCCAGTGGACCGGCGGGGATCCGCGCGTCAGCGAATCGCCCAAGGCCGTCGCGTTCGGCGAAGGCGTCATCGGCTGGTGCGCCGGGCACGCGACGCCCCGCGCGCACGGACACGGCATGTGCTTCCCCGTCGCCGGACCGAACGGGACCATCGCCGTCATCGACGTCAGGACCCGCGGCCGGGAATGCTGCAGCGACGAGGACCTCGAACTGATCCGCGCGATCACCGCGCTGTTCGCGCCCGTCCTGCACTCCGCGCGCCGCCTGCGCGCCGCACGCCACCGCGAGCACGAGGCCGAGGAGTTCGCCGAACGGGCCGTCGAAGCGCAGGAGGCCGAACGCGGCCGGGTCGCCCGCGAGGTCCACGACGGCATCGCCCAGCGCCTCGCCAGCCTCGGCTTCCATCTGTCGGCGGCGCTCGGCGCGCTCCCCCCCGAAGGCGAGGCGTTCCGGCAGATCACCGTGGCGCGCGAACTCTGCGAACTGGCCTCAGCCGAGGCGCGCGCCGCGATCGGCGGGCTCCGGCCGCCCGTCCTGGACGATCTCGGGCTGTCGGCGGCGCTCGCCGGACTGGCCCGCGAGGCGGGGTCGCGCCAGCCGTCGCTCGACGTCACCGTCACCGTCTCCGGTGAACTCGACGCGCCCCTCCCCGACCATCTGCAGACGGCCCTGTACCGGATCGCGCAGGAAGCCGTCGGCAACGTCCTGCGGCACGCCGACGCCACCGCCGTCGACCTGCTCCTCGAATACGGACGCGGCCGGGTCACCCTCGCCATCGAGGACGACGGCCGCGGCTTCCGGCCCCACCAGCCCCGGCCCGAGTCCTACGGGCTGCGCGGCATGAACGAACGCGCCGAACTCCTCGGCGGCCGCCTCACCGTCCACTCCACCCCCGGCGACGGCACCACCGTCCGCGCCACCCTGCGGTTCTAGGCCGGTTCTAGGTTCGCGGCGGTTCGCTCCAGCCGTGGTGGGTGAGTTCCTCGGCGAACAGCCGGGTGGTGGCCGTCGGGGTGGCGCCCGTCACGGCGTGCCAGGGACGGCTGAGCGGCATTCCGAGGGCGGCGGCCTCGATGAGGCGCCCGGCGGACAGGTCGTCGCGGACCGCCTCACGGGAGACCAGGGCCGCGCCCAGGCCCGCGGCGGCGCCCGCGACGACCGCGCCGTTCGAACCGAGGACCAGTTTCGGCGGGGACGCCTCGTGTTCGGCGAGATAGGCGTCGGCGGTGACCCGGGTGCCTGAACCGGGCTCGCGGAGCACCCACGGCGTGGTGTGGTCGAACGCGATCCGCGGCGCGGTCACCACGATCAGTTCGTTCGGGCGGCGGGCGAGGACCGTGACGCCGCCGTCGGCGCGGAGCAGGCCCTCCGGGGGGCGGCCGGCCAGCACCACGTCGGCGCCGTGGTCGGC
>NZ_BAAGZI010000257.1:0-8759 GCF_054778695.1 Actinocorallia lasiicapitis | reverse complement strand
TACCCGGGCGCCGGGTTCCTCCCGGCGGCGCCGCCCGCCGGTTCACCGCTGCCGGCGCTCGGACTGCCTTCGGTGGACGGCGCGGCGCCGGTGCTCGCGCCGCCCGTCTCGGGCACGTCGGAGCTGGTGCTGAAGGACGTCAAGCCGGTCGTGCTGGCGGGTCCCGCGGAGATGACCGTGGTGACGGTCGCCGATTCGGGTCCGGTGTCGGCTCCGTCGGCGCAGGTCGTCGGCTGGGGTTCCGCCGGGCTCGGCGGGTTCGCGCTGATGTTCTGGCTGGGCTCGCGGACCAGGGCGCGCCGTCCTATCGCCCGCGGCGGCGACTCCGGCTGACGGCCCGCAGCACCACGAACTTGGGGTTGCTCGCCACGAGTTCGGCGTTGCCGAACAGCCGGCGCAGCCGGGTGTGGTGGCCGAGATGGCGGTTGGCGACGACCCAGAGCTCCCCGTCAGGCGTCAGCGCCTGACGGGCCCCGGCGAACATCCGCCAGGCGATCGCGTCGGTGGTCGCCTGGTGGGTGTGGAACGGCGGGTTGACCAGGATGAGGTCGGCGGAGCCGGGGGGCAGGCCGGTCAGCGCGTCGGCCGCCCGGAACTCGGCCTTGTTGTTCAGGCCGGTGGTATTCATGCCGGTGGTATTCAGGCCGGTGGTGTTCAGGTCGCCGTGTTCGTTGGCCGTCCAGGTGGCCTGGGCGGACGCGACGGCCTGGAACGACTCGTCGGTGAACAGCAGTTCGGCGTCGGGGTGGGTGAGCGCGGCGGCCAGCCCCACCACCCCGTTGCCGCAGCCCAGGTCGACGATCCGGGACGCGCCCGTGCCGCGCGGCAGGTGCTCCAGGAAGAACCGGGTGCCGATGTCGAGCCGGTCGGCGCAGAACACTCCGGCGTGGTTGACCACGGTCCGCCCGCCGACGATCGCCGCGTCGCCGGGCAGCCGGTAGGTCAGCGGCCACGGTCCTGGCGTGCGCGGAATCGACACGTCGGGCGTGCAGAAGATCAGGCGGGCCTTCCGTTCGGCGAGGGAGGTCCGGGTGGGTCCGAGGATCCGTTCGAACAGCGCCAGCGTCGAGGTGTGGATCTCCTTGACCATTCCGGTGCCCACGATCGTGGTTCCGGCGTGGACGGCGGGTGCGAGCCGGTGGAGCTGGTCCTCCAGCAGCGCGAGGCTCTTGGGCACCCGCACCAGCAGCAGGTCGATCCGGGTGGGCGGCTGGTCGCGGGTGGTCAGCAGCGGCACCGGCGCGAGCCCGTTGCGCTCCAGGTTGAGCCTGGTCGCGGTCTGCCCGAGGAACGACTCGGAGATCTGGACGGGCTCGTGCCCGGCCAGCGCCGTGGTCAGCGCCCCCCACCGATCCCCGACGATCACGACCTGCCCGCCGACGTCGGTCTCGCCGAGATGGCGCAGCAGGTACTCGTCGGCGGCGTCCCAGGCCCGCAACTCGGGGTCCGCGGGGAAACGCTCCAGCGCGAAGTCCATTTCCCCAGGTTAGACCCGTCACCCATTACCCAGGCATGACGTGGCGTTTCGACCGTTTCCCGGCTCCGAGTTTCATGATCATCTTTATGGACAGGGGAGCTTGGACACGGCGCGTCAGGTACTGGTTCGACAACACGATGGCGCGCGGGACGCCCGCGATGATCGGCTGGCTGGCGCTGATCTCGGTGAGCCTGGTGGTGGCGATCAGCACGCTGGAGGTGGCCGTCGACGACAAGAAGCAGACGTCGGTGGCGAACACCCTGACGGAGATCTGGAAGAACACGGTCGACACGTTCCATCTGGGCGACGCCGACCAGGGTTCGCTGCCGTTCCGGATCCTGGAGATCCTGATGGCGCTGGCCGGGATCTTCTTCGCGTCCACCCTGGTCAGCCTGATCACCACGGGCGTGAACAAGCGGCTCAACGATCTGCGCAAGGGCCGCTCGGCGGTGCTGGAGAGCGGGCACACCGTGATCCTGGGCTGGTCGGAGCAGGTGTTCCCGGTGCTGCGCGAGCTGATGGCGGCGAGCGCGAACCGCGGCGGCGACTGTGTGGCGATCCTCGCCGACCGCGATCGGGTGATCATGGAGGACGCGATCAGGGAGCGGATCGGCACGACCGGCCGATTCAAGATCGTCTGCCGTCGGGGCGACCCGCTGAGCCACACGGCGCTGCCGCTGGTCAGCCCGCAGACCGCCCGCGCGGTGATCGTCCTGGCTCCGGACGATGCCAGGACCACCCGCACGCTGCTGGCACTCATCCACAGCCCGGCCAGGAGCGCCGAGGGGTACCACGTGATCGGCTCGGTGACCGACGGGTCGAACCTGGCGGCCGCGCAGCTCGCGGGCGGCCACGAGACCCTGGTCGTCAACGCCGACGACATCGCGTCGCGGCTGATCGTCCAGACGGCGCGGCAGCCCGGCCTGTCCCTGGTGTACACGGGGCTGCTCGACTTCGCGGGCGACGAGATCTACATGGCGGACGTCCCCTCGCTGGCGGGGCGGACCTTCGGCGAGACCCTGACGGCGTTCCGGACCTCCACGGTGATCGGCGTGCAGCGTCGCGACGGCCGGGTCGAACTGGCCCCCGCACCGGCCTCCCCGCTGCTCGAAGGCGACCGGATCATCGCGATCTCCCGCGACGACGACACGATCGTGCCGGGCACCACCGTCCCCCGCGTGGACGAACCGGCGATCGGCAGGACCCCGGCCGGGGAGCCGCGCCCGGTGCACGTCCTGGTGCTCGGCTGGAACCGGCGGGCCGCAAGGATCATCACCGAGCTCGACGTGTACGTCCCGGACGGCTCGTCCCTGCACGTGGTCGCCGAGGCGGCGCCGCTGCTGCCCGAGCCGGGCGGGCTGGCCGTCACTTTCACGGCGGGCGACACGGCCTCCCGCGACGTCCTGCAACAGCTCGACCTCGCCGCCTACCAGCACGTGATCGTGCTCTGCCCCGAGCTCGCCGACGCCCACGACGCCGACTGCCGCACCCTCATCACCCTGCTGCACCTGCGGGAGCTGAAAGAGGCGGCCGGGCACGGCTACACGATCGTCAGCGAGCTCGGCGACGACGCCAACCGGGAACTCGCCCAGGTGACGCGCGCCGACGACTTCATCGTCGGCCAGCGGCTGATCAGCCTGCTGATGGTGCAGCTCGCCGAGAACCGCGATCTGCACGCCGTGTTCGCGGAGCTGTTCGACCCGGACGGCTGCGAGCTGTACCTGCGGCCCGTCCACGACTATCTGGTGCCGGGTTCGACCGTCGACTTCTACACGGCCGTGGAGGCGGCGCGGCGGCTCGGGCATGTGGCCGTCGGCTACCGGACGGCCGACGGGGAGGTCAGGCTCAACCCCGACAAGGCGCTGCGGGTCAGGTTCGCGGGGGCCGACCGGCTGATCGTCCTGGCCAACGGCCTCGACTCCGACGACCCGAGCGTCCCCCGGCCGCGCGGCACCGCGGCCGTCACGGCATGAGACATGAGAACAGCGGATCGCCCTCGCTCCACCGGGGGACGGGCGAGGGCGATCCGGTCTGGGGTGCTCGGACAGAGCGGGATCGGATAGAGCGGGATCAGACGTTCGGGTTCTTCCGGCCGACCAGGAACGTGGTGGCCAGGCAGACCACGTAGAACACGGCCAGGATCGTGAGCGCCGGGGCGATGCCCTTGGTCTCCTCGATCGAGATCCGGAAGGTCTGCTGGATGGCGACGCCGCCGAGCGCGCCGACCGCCGAGCAGATGCCGATCGCGGCGGCGCCCTCACGGCGGGTCGGGAACAGCGCCGGGATCATCTTGTAGGTGGAGCCGTTGCCGAGGCCCGTCGCGGCGAAGACGAACAGGAACGCGGCGAGGAAGCCCGCCCAGTTCTTCGCGTTGACGGCCACCGCGACCGCGCCGATCCCGACGGCCATCAGCAGGAACGCCACCATCGTGACCTTCACTCCGCTGAGCTTGTCGGACAGGTAGCCGCCGAGCGGGCGGGCCACGGAGCCGACGAACGCGCCGAGCCAGATGAAGTTCGCGCCCTTGACGTCGGGGAACTGGGTCTTGATCAGGACACCGAAGGTGAACGCGTAACCGATGAAGGAGCCGAACGTGCCGATGTACAGCAGGTTCATGATCCAGGTGTTGCCCTTGGCGGAGATCGACAGCATCTCCTTGACCGTGTAGGAGCTGGTGGCGGTCCGCAGGTTGTTCATGAAGAAGTAGGAGCCGGCGGCGGCGAGCAGGATGAACGGCATCCACACCCAGCCGACGGCGACCAGCCCGAACGCCACGATCAGCGGCGGCATGCAGAGCTGGGTGACGCTGGTGCCGAGGTTGCCGCCCGCCGCGTTGATCCCGAGCGGGAAGCCCTGCTTGGAGACCGGGTAGTAGTGCGTGATGTTCGCCATCGAGGAGGCGAAGTTGCCGCCGCCGAGGCCGGTCGTCGCCGCGATGACCAGGAGCAGCGGGAACGAGATCGACTCGATGTTGTTGATCGCGTAGACGAACAGCCCGGTCGGGATCAGCAGGAGCAGCGCCGAGACGACCGTCCAGTTCCGTCCGCCGAACCTCGCCGGGGCGAAGGTGTAGGGGATGCGGACCGCGGCGCCGACCAGGTTCGGCACCGTGGTCAGCCAGAGCACCTCCGAAACGCTGAACATGCCCTTGGGCAGGTTCAGCACCGCGATGCTCCAGAGCAGCCACACACAGAAACCGAGGTGCTCCGTGAAAACGGAGAACACGAGGTTCCTGGTGGCGACCTTCTTGCCGGTTGACGCCCAGAACTCCGCGTCGTCCGGCTCCCAGGTCTCGATCCACGGGCCCTTTGTCGCTGCGGGCGCCGTCGTGTCGACAGCGGTCATGTGCATCTTCCTTCGTCTTCGGGCGGCTGGGGGTCACTCGCCGTTACCGAGGAAGTTAAGGACATGGGGTTACCCGCGTGATGACTCGCCGTGTCCGTGGTGAAACCTAGTACGCACACCGTTCACATCCGGATGTGCGACACCCGGCAACCGGATCGCGGCCGTTGTTAGGCGCCGAGCGGAAGCAGCACGAAATAGGTGAGGGACGGCAGCAGTTCGGGCAGGTGCGCGGCGCGTCCGGAGTCGACCTGGAGGTACAGGGTGCTGTAGACGCCGCCGAGGATCGCGTCGACCACATGCTCGTGGACGGCGGGGCCCGGGTAGACGGGCGCGGTGAACACGGCGTGCAGCCGGTGCAGGTAGCCGTCGCGCAGGGCGCGGACGCGCGGGCCCGCGCCCGCCACCTCGACGGTCGCCAGCCGCGCGAACGGCTCCTGCGCCGCGAGGGTCGCCAGCAGGACCTCCAGGGCCGCCTCGATCCCCGACGCCCAGTCCGGGGCCTGCCGGAACGCCGTCTCCATCAGTTCCGCCAGCGCCCGGCCGCCCTGGTCGAGGGCCGCGGCGAAGCAGTCCTCCAGGGTCGGGAAGTACAGGTAGAACGCCTTCTTGGTGACCCCGGCGGCGTCGGTGACGCGGGAGATCGTCGTGTTGGCGTACCCGTAGGCGGCGACCTGGCTGACGAACCCGTCGATCAGCCGGGCACGCTGGATCGCCGCGACGCTCTCCCGGGACAGCCCGTGCCGGCCCGGCTTGATCGCCCGGTCGGGCGCGAGCGCCGACCTCGACCCCGGAAAGTGACCCACGGCGTCCTCCACGGTCAGGTCAGGGGTAGGCCTTTCTTACCGTGAGGATACGGCGCGCGGCGGCCCTGGTCTCGGCCTTGTTCAGCTTTCCGCTCTTCAGGGCCTTGGCGAGCGCCGTCACCCCGGCCAGTCCGGCGTTCGGGGTCTGGGCGGAGAACAGCAGCAGGTCCATGCCGGCGCCCGCCGCGAGCAGACCCCGGTTGGCGACCGACCCGTACGGTTGGAGCGCGCCCGCCTCCAGCGCGTCGGTGATGGTGACGCCCTGGAAGCCGACGCGTCCGCGGAGCTCGTCCTGGACGATCTTCTTGGAGAGCCCGGCCGGACGGGTCCTGTCGAGTGACGGGTAGACCGCCCACGACACCATCGCCAGGGGCGCTCCGGCGGCGATCGCGGGCCGGTACGGCGCCTCGTCGATCCTGCGGAGGGTCGCCGCGGAGACCTTCAGGGTGACCTTGGTGAGGTCGGTGTTGGCGCTGGTCGGCGCGGTGCCGAGGCCAGGGAAGTGCTTGATCGTCGCGGCGACGCGGCCCTTCTGCTGGGCCTTGAGGAACGCGCTGGCCAGGGTGGCGACCTTGGCGGGGTCGTTGCTGAAGGAGCGGCCGAACCGGTCGGCGAAATCGCCCTTCCTGCGGTAGACGTCCAGGACGGGCGCGAGATTGACGTTGAGGCCCGCGTCACGGAGGTTGGCGGCGGCGTCGCGGCCCGCGGCCTTAGCGGCGGCCAGCGGATCGGCCGACTTCCCGATCTGCTTGGCGGACTTCTCCGGCGCGCCCGGCAGCCTTCGGACCAGCCCGCCCTCCTGATCGGTCATGAGCAGCAGCGGAGCCTTGACCGGGCTCTGCGCGTTCGCCTTCTTCAGCTTCGCGACGGCCGCCTTGAGCTTCGCGCGCGACGGCACGTTCCCCGAGAAGAAGATGACCCCGGCGGCCTCGCCCTTGCGGATCGCGGCCAGCAGCGACGCCGGCGGGTTCGCGCCCTTGTAGCTGTAGATCACGCGCTGGCCCGCGAGCTGCCGGAGGGTCAGCTTCGGCAGCGGCCCCGCGTCGGGGAGCGCGCGGGCCGTCTCCAGCGGCTCGGAACCCGCGGCGCTGGTGGTGCCGCCGTCGGTCGGGGCCTGCGGGAAGGCGGCCGGTTCCGGGTCGTCGGCGCAACCGGCCACGACCAGGGTGACCAGGGCGAATACCGTCGTCAACCGCTGCTTTGCTCCGGTCATGTTCCTCACAGTACTTCGCGGCGCCGGTTCTAGGGGGCGTTCGCGGAGACGATCAGGCCCTTCAGTTCGTAGCCGGAGATCTCCTCTTTCATCGCGATCCTCGGCTCGGACTTCAAGGCCAGTCCGGGGACGGCGAACAGGCCGGTGAGGAAGACGTCGGCCTCCTGGACGGCCAGATGGGCGCCAGGGCACTTGTGCGGGCCGTCGCCGAAGGACAGGCCATAGGGATGGGCGCCGTCGCTCAGCTCGCGGTCCTGGCAGACGGTCAGGGCGTCCGCGCCGACGGCGGCCGGATCGAGGTTGGCGGGACCGACCGCGACGTCGACCAGGGCACCGGCCGGGATCGTGATGTCGCCCGGCAGCTCGACGGGCGCGGTGGTGCGGCGTTTGAGGTTGCCGACGACCGGCTCCAACCGCAGGATCTCGTGGAGGATCCCGTGCCGGGCGGGCTCGTCGGCGGCCAGGTAGCGGTCGCGCAGGGCCTGGTCGCCGAGCATGTGCCAGGCGGCCATCGTGATGAACTCGCGGGTGGTGACCATGCCGGCGGCCGCGAACGTCACGCACTCGCCGAGGATCTCACCGCCCGTGCAGCCCTCGTCGAGGAGATGGCTGATCAGGTCGTCGCGGCGGGCGGCCTTACGGGCCCTGACGGCGGGCCGCACGTCGCTCAGATAGATCGTCAGGAACTGCGTGTTCTGCCGGAAGAACCAGTAGACGCCGCTGACGCTGGTGAAGCCGGGACGGCCGAACTTCTCGGGGAAGAACCGGTCGAGCCGCTCCGCCAGGCCGGGGCGGGAGTCCGTCAGGCCGATGACGGCCGCGGCGACCTCGATGGCCATCCCGAAGGCGAGGACGCCGAGGTCGGCCTGGCCATCGGCGACGAGCCGGGCCAGGAGGGTATCGGCGGTGCGCTCCATCAGGGCGCGGTACTCGGTGTCGACCCGCTTCTTGGTGAAGTAGCGGGCGGTCTGGCGGCGGTGCTCGCGGTGCTCCACGCCGTCCCGGTAGAGGACGGGGCGGCGGATCCGCTGCGGCAGCTTCTCCATGGTCTCGACGCCGAGACCCGCCTGGACGGTGTCGGTGCTGCGCAGCAGCGCACGCCCCTCGGCGTGACCCCGGATCCGCCACACGCCGTCCGGCCCCTGTTCGACGGGGCATTGCGCGGGGGCGGTCCCGCGATCGACCTTACGCATGTTGATCACCATAACCACGACATCCGTGACATCCCAGACCTATCTCACTGAACTATGAGAAGAACGCTCTATCTTTCGCGGGATACGTCTTGGCAGGATGCACGGATGCTGCATCGGCTGGGTGAAGTGGAGACCAAGGAACTGGTCGAACTGCTCCGTGCGCACATCCCGCAGGTGTCGGCCGAAGCCGTCACGGCGATCCAGGAGAACGTGCCCGAATACGTGCGCGGCCAGGACCCGCGCTACGGCGAAGTGCTGTTCCAGATGTGCGAAGGCGCCAACCTGCGGTTCCTCGACCTGATCGACGACCCCGAAGCGCCGCTCGACGACGTCCTCGACCTGTTCCGGGCGGCCGGCGAGATCGAAGCCCGCGAAGGACGGTCCGAAGGACTGTGGCAGAGCGCGCTGCGCGTCGGGACGGGCGTCACCGTGCGGCGGCTGACCGAGGTCGCCGAGACCAGCGCCGAAGTGCCCGCGTCACTGATCGGCGAGATCACCCAGCTCGTCCTGCGGTACCACGACCGGCTGATCGGCGCGATGCGCGACGGCCACGTCACCGCCCTCGCCCGGGCGGCCGGGGAACGCGCCGAGAAGATCCGGAACCTGGTGGACCTGCTGGTGTCGGACGAACCCGACCCGATGGAGCTGGCCGACCGGGCGCGAGACGCGGGCTGGGCGCTGCCGCGGACCGTCACGGCCGTCGCGGTGCGGCGGCGCGACCACGGCAG
>NZ_BAAGZI010000256.1:0-8792 GCF_054778695.1 Actinocorallia lasiicapitis | reverse complement strand
TCGGGCTGATGGTCCTGGTGATCGCGGCGCTGGCTGCGGCGGCGCCGCGGCTGGTGCAGGCTCGGGTGGACGCGGCGGCGCGGGACGCGGTCGCGGGGACGACGCTGGAGTTCGCCGGCACCCCCACGGCGTTCTACGACGCCGCCAGCGGGAAGACCTTCCGTGAGGGTCCGGCCGGTGCGGCGCAGGTCGAGGAGGTCGCCCGGCAGTTGCGGGACGGTGCGGGCAGGGATCTGAGCTCCCTGTTCGGGGCGGAGAGCCACAACGTCCGGTCGGGGCGAATCAGGATCGGGGCGGTCCCGTCGGTCAAGGCGCTGGCCTGGGCGTGGGATCCGGTCGCGTTCGGCGCGGTGGACTACAGGTCGGGGCGCGCCCCGGCGTCACGGCCTGATCTGCTGGAGTTCGCGCTGGTCGGGCAGGCCGCGTCGGTGCTGGAGCTGAAGGTCGGCGCGAAGGTCGCGCTGCCCGCGCCCGGCGGCAGGACCGTCCAGGCGCGGCTGTCGGGGATCTATGAGATCCGGCCGGGCGCGCTGTGGGAGACGCGGACCGAGCTCACCCGCACCATGCTGATCGGCGGGGCGAGTGATCCGATCTCGCTGGCCAGCGGGCTCGTGGACGATCAGGGGCTGGCCGCGCTGCGGTCCTCGGACCTGTCGCTGTCCTACACCTGGCGGTTCGAGCTGCACGCCGAGCGGCTGACGGCGGGTCAGGCGAGTCGGATCCCGGGCGCGATCGAGGAGACCCGCGGGTTCCTGGAGGGTGTGCAGCCCGGCCAGATGCAGACGCTGCTGGTGACGCGGCTGCAGGACCGGCTGGCCGCCTACCTGGGTGAGCTGCGGGTCTCCCAGACGGTCCTGGCGTTGGCGCTGGGTGGGCTGGCCGCCACCGCCGCCGGGGTGCTGATCATGGCGTGCCGGTTGCTGCTGGACCGGCTCCGCACCCCGCTGGCCACGATGCGGGCGCGGGGCGCGTCCCTGCCGCAGCTCGGGCTGCTCGTGCTGGGGACCGCGGGTCCCATTGTGATCGTCGCCGGGCTGGCGGGCTATGGGCTGGGGTCGCTGGCCGAGGGTCCCTCGACCACGGCGTCGCTGTTCGGGCCGCTGGCGATCGTGCTGGTCGCGCTGGTGGTGCCGCCGGTGACCGCGATGATCGTGCACCGGGGCACCGGCCGTGAGGAACGTCAGGGCCTCGGCGGCGGCGGGCTGTCGCCGCGCCGTCTGGTGCTGGAGTGCCTGGCCGTGGTCCTGGCCGCGGCCGGGGTGGTCGCGCTGCGCGGCCGGGGTCTGACCACTGATGCCGCCGCGCGCGGCACCGACCCGTTCCTGGCGCTCGTCCCGGTCCTGCTGGTGATCGCCTCGGGCCTGGTGGTGCTGCGGCTGTACCCCTACCCGCTGCGGCTGGTCGGGCTGGCGGCCCGCCGGTCGAAGTCGACGGTCCTGTTCCTGGGGATCTCCACCGCCGCCCGGCAGCGGGTGTCGACGGCGCTCCCGCTGCTGGTGCTGCTGCTGGCGACCTCTTCGGCGGCGTTCGCCAGCACCGTCGACTCCGGGCTGCGCGACGCCCAGCGCCGCGTCGCCGCCCACACCACGGGCGCCGACACCCTGCTGATCAACGAGTCGTTCCCCACCGGTGTGGAGGAGGCGCTGCGCAAGGTGCCGGGCGTGGAGCGGGTCACCCCGGTGCGGGTGGCGGCGGGCCGGCTCACCGGCGGTGACGGGGTGCCGGTGACCGTCACGATCGTGCTGGTCGACCTGGACGACTACCGGCGCACCGCCGAAGGTCTGGCCCTCGACCTGCCCGCCGCGCCCCAGGCCGGCGGCGCGCTGCTCGGGCCCGGGCTGCTGCCCGGCAAGCTCGAACAGGACGGCACCCCCCTGGAGATCACCATCAGGGACGACGGGAAGATGGCCGCCTTCCCCGGCGTCACCGTGCCCACCGCCCTGGTCGTGGTGCCCTACCACGCCTTCACCGCCGACAACCCCTTCCCCAACCAGATGTACGTGCGGGGCGTCGCGCGCGACCCCGCCGCCCTGCGCAAGGCCGCGTTCGACAACCCGAACCTGACCGTCCTGGACTACACGCGGGTCCACGCCGACCTGACCGGATCGCAACTCGTCGAACTGGTCCACCTGGCGTTCGCGTCCGGCGGTGTCGCGGTCGGGGTGTGCGCGCTGCTCGCCGTCCTCCTCGCGCTGATCACCAGTGCGGCGGCACGCGGCAGGACCATCGGCTACCTCGCCACCCTCGGCCTGACCCGGCGGCAGGCACGCGGCCTGACCCTGACCGAGCTCGGACCGCTCGTCGCGGTCGCCACCCTCGCCGGATGGGCGGTCGGGCTCGCCCTGCCGCACCTGCTCGGCCAGGGACTGGACCTGACCCCGTTCACCGGCGGCCACGAAGTCGGCGCACCGGGACCCGACCTGACGGCGGCGCTCCTGCTGCTCGGCGGAGTCACGGCGGTGACGGCGCTGGCCGTCGCCGTGGACGGCGCCCTGGCCGCCCGGCGCGGCCTGGACAACACCTTGAGAGTAGGCGAACAGTGACAGGGGGAACCATGACCGGCGACACGGCGGACGGGACGGTCGGGAACGGGCCGTCGCTGGCCGACCTGGAGAGCAGGGCCCGCGCCACCGGGCCCGCCTACGGCGCCGACGCGCTCATCGTCTGCGACAACCTCGTGCGCATCTACAAGACCGACGGCGTCGAGGTCGTCGCCCTGCAGGGGCTCGACCTGCTGGTCGGGCGCGGAGAGATGGTCGGGATCGTCGGGGCGTCCGGGTCGGGTAAATCCACCCTGCTGAACATCCTGTCCGGGCTCGACGTCCCCACCGCGGGCGTCGCCCGGGTCGGTGACGCCGACCTGCTGGCCCTCGGCTCCAAGGAGCGGCTCCGTTTCCGCCGCGAACTCGTCGGGTTCGTGTGGCAGCAGACCTCCCGCAACCTGCTCCCCTACCTGACGGCCGCCGAGAACGTCGAACTGCCCATGCGGCTGGCCGGCCGGGCCCGCCACAACCGGGCCGCCGAACTGCTCGACCTGCTCGGCGTCGCCGACTGCGCGACCAAACGGCCCGACCAGATGTCCGGCGGGCAGCAGCAGCGCACCGCGATCGCCGTGGCCGTCGCCAACTCCCCCCAGGTGGTGCTGGCCGACGAACCGACCGGCGAACTCGACTCCGCCACCTCCGCGGAGGTGTTCGCGGCGCTGCGGGCGGCCAACACCGAACTGGGTGTCACCACCGTCATCGTCACCCACGACGCGATGGTGGCCGAGAACGTCGACCGCACCGTCGCCATCCGCGACGGCCGCACCGCCAGCGAGGTCGTGCGGCGCACCGCGGTCAACGAACACGGCGAGGAGATCGTCCACGCCGAGGAGTACGCCGTCCTGGACCGTGCGGGACGGCTGCAGCTGCCCCGCGAGTTCACCGGCGCGCTGCACATGCGCGACCGGGTGCGGCTGGCATTGGAGAACGACCACATCGGGGTGTGGCCGGACGAGCGGAGCAACGGCGATGGCTGAACCCACGATGATCGAGGCGACCGGCCTGTCCCGGATCTACCGGGGCGGCGGCGGACAGGTCCACGCCCTGCGCGGGGTGTCCTTCACCGTCCCCGCGGGGGAACTGGTGGCCGTCAAGGGACGGTCGGGGTCGGGCAAGACGACCCTGCTCAACCTGGTCGGCGGGCTGGACCGGCCAGACGGCGGCACCGTCACCGTCGACGGCCGGGAGCTCGGCGGGCTGCCCGAAGCCGACCTGCTGGCCATGCGCCGCGACACCGTCGGCTTCGTGTTCCAGTCCTTCGGCCTCGTCCCGGTCCTGTCGGCCGCCGAGAACATCGAGGTGGCGTTGCGGCTCACCCGCACGCCCGTCAAGGAGCGGGCCGCGCGGGTCGAACTGCTGCTCGCGCTGGTCGGGCTCGCCGACCACGCCAAACAGCGGCCCTATGAGATGTCGGGCGGGCAGCGGCAGCGCGTCGCGATCGCCCGCGCCCTGGCCAACAAGCCGCGGCTGCTGATCGCCGACGAACCCACCGGCCAGCTCGACTCCGAGACCGGGCAGTCGATCATGGCGCTGCTGCACGCCGTCGTGGCCGGCGAAGGCGTCACCGCGCTCGTCGCCACCCACGACGCCCACCTGATGCGCCACGCCGACCGCGTCCTGGAACTCCACGACGGAGCACTCCTGGAACAAGCCCACGCCACCGCCGACTAGGCTGGACGGTGTGATCGATCTTCCCGTGCGGCACTTCACCGGCGCCGGGGGCGTCCGCCTGGCCTACCGCGAGCTCGGGCAGGGACGCCCCCTGGTCCTCATCCACGGCTACTTCTCCACCGCCGCCGTCAACTGGATCCGCTACGGCCACGCCGAGAAGATCGCCGCCCAGGGCTTCCAGGTGATCATGCCGGATCTGCGCGGCCACGGCGACTCCGACCGTCCCCACGATCCGGCCGCCTACCCGCCCGACGTCCTGGCTGACGACGGGTTCGCCCTCCTGGACCACCTCGGCCTCACCGACTACGACCTGGCCGGCTACTCCCTGGGCGGCCGCACCGCGATCCGGATGCTCGCCCGCGGCGCCACGCCCCGCCGCGCCGTCATCGCCGGGATGGGCCTGGCCGGCATCACCCGCACCGGCCACCGCTCCGACCACTTCCGCCGTATCCTCACCCGGCTGGGCACCTTCGAGCGCGGCACGCCGGAGTGGAAGGCCGAAGCGTTCCTCAAGACCGTCGGCGGCGACCCGCAGGCCCTGCTCGGCGTCCTGGAGACCTTCGTCGACACCCCCGAGGAGACCCTGGCGTTCATCGACACGCCGATCCTCGTCCTCACCGGCGCGCTCGACGACGACAACGGCTCGGCCGCCGCCCTCGCCGACACCCTCCCCGACGCCCGCTACACCCAGATCCCCGGCGACCACATGAGCGCCGTCACCCGCCCCGAACTGGCCACCGAACTCCTCGCCTTCCTTACCGCCTGAACCTCACCCGCCCAGCACCCGCTCGTACAGCGCCATCGCCCGCGCCGTCGCCGACGGCTCCCCCGGCACCAACCGGAACGGCCGCCCCGGATCAGCCGTCAAGAACACCGCCCGAACCGGACGATCAGTACGCAACCGATCGGCCAGTTCGTACAGATGGGTCACGAACACCACCCGCACCCCCGCATCGGTCACCGCCTGCAGGATCTCCGCCGAAATCGCCGAACCCTCACGCTCCGTCGTCGCCACGAACGACTCGTTGCACAGCAGGAGCGACCCCGGCACCAGCCGGTCGGCGATCGCGCTCATCCGCGCCAGCTCCTCATCCAGCTTCCCGCTGGACATCGACCGGTCCTCCGCCCGCTTGAAATGCGTGAACACCCCCGCCACCGCCGCCGCGTCGAACCCCCGCGCCGCCACGAACATCCCGCACCCCGCCATCAGCTGCGCCAGCCCCACGCTCCGCAGGAACGTCGACTTCCCGCCCCGGTTCACCCCCGTCACCATGACCAGCGGGACACCGTCGGCGGCCAGATCATTGCCCGTCACCCCGCCGCCCAGCCCGAGCGCCAGCACCGGCTCGTACAGGCCCTCCGCGCGCAGCACCCCCGACCCCCGCGGACGCAGCACCGGACGACAGACCGGCAACGACAACCCGGTCAGAGCCTCCGCCAGGTTCACACACCCCAGATAGAAACCGACCTCGTCCCGGAGCGCCGCGAAATAGTCACGGACCCGGTCGGCGCAGTCCGACGCGGCGTCCGCGACCGTCTCCAGCGCACGGCCCCGGAACATCGCCAGCGCCCGCCACTCGTCCTCATACGCCCCGCTGATCACATGGGCCTGACCCCGGCGCAGCGACCGGCTCACCGGACGCGTCCGGGACGGCGGCTCGTGCAACCGGAACCCCATCGGCTTGTTCCCCTTGCCCAGACCCGCCGTCGCCACGATGCCGTGCTCGAACCGGAGCCGTACCAGCAGGGCCGTGACCGCCCGCAGATAGTCGCCGTCCAGGTTCGCCCGGACCTCCGCGAACAGCGCGGTGAACGCCGCCGACCCGAACTCCCCCGCCCGCGTCACCGCGAAGCCGTGCAGCTCGCCCAGATGGCCGTGGAACAGCTCCAGCACCCGGCACGCCCGGCTCAGCCGCGCCTCCGCGCCACCCGTCGGCCCGCCCTTGACCATCTTGCGCTCCGCCGTGACCGCCGCGTCGGCCAGCGCGTACAGCTCGCGGACCGCCGACGCCGCGCCCAGGCAGTCCGCCAGGGCCTCCTGCCGGTGCGCCACCACCACCGGATCGACCGGAGGCGCCAGCATCACCGCCCGCGCCACCTCCCGCAACCGGCCGTCCCCTCTGGCCATGGACGCCCAGAGCTCCTCCAGCCCCAGATCGGCCACCAGATCGTCGGTCAGCGCGTCGTCCATCGGCGGCGGTGGCGCGGACGTCCCGGCGGGGTGCAGCAGCCCGGGCCTCATCGGCGGATCCGCGCGGTGAGCCGGTCATAGGTCAGCCCGTGCTTGTCGGCGAGGGACGAGGCGTAGGCGCGGCCGTCCGCGGGACGCCGCACCACCCGGAACGTGCGGGTCGTGCGGTCCTGCTCGGCGACCGTGCTGACCATGCTCACCGCCTTCCCCTCCCCCAACGCCAGATCATCGACGAAACTCACCCACAGGCACACCGCGTCCAGCCCCGAGATCCGGGCCAGGACCCGCTCGCTCAGCGCGCGAGCGTCGTCCGCGGTCGTCGAGGTGAAGATCTCGTTCAGGATCAGCAGGCTGTCGCCGGTCGCCCGCTCGAAGATCACCGCGAGCCTGCGCAGGTCGTCCTCGAGTTTGCTGACCAGCGAACCGGGCAGCTCGGGCCGCTCGTAGTGGGTGAGGATCCGGTCGGGCAGGAACAGCCGGACCCGCCGGCCCGGGACGGGGCAGCCCAGCGCCGCCAGATGGTGGAGCTGCCCGAACGTCCGCGACAACGTCGTCTTCCCGCCCTGGTTCGGGCCCGACACCACCAGGATCCGCTCGGCGCCGTCCAACCGCACGTCGTTCCCCACCACCGTCCCGCCGCGGGAGACCAGCCGCACCGCTAGCGCCAGATCGTAGACGCCGCGGGCGTCCAGCTCCTTCACTGTGGCCGACACGTCCGGGTAGCAGACTGGCAGGCCCGCCGACCGCAGGGGCGCGAGCAGCCGCAGATAGCCCAGGAAGAACGTCAGCTCCCGATCGAGGCGGACGACCGGCTCGGGCAGGAAGTCCCGGAAGGCGGCGCGGAACGCCCCGAGCTCGTCGAACACCTCCGGATGCAGGCCCGCCACCAGATCCAGGACGGCCGCGTCCACCTGGTCCAGCACACCGTCCCCGGCCTGCGGCCGCACCGCCGGCGGCGCCCCCTCCCAGCGGAACCGGTCGAACAGGGCGACGACCCGCTCGGCGAAATCGGGCTCCCCGTCCTCCCGCGCCGCGGCGACCGTGATCCGGTCGGCCCGCATCAGCACCTCGTACCGCACCCCGGCCAGCCGCTCCCGCAACCGCGCCCCGCGCTCCCGCAACCCGGTGAACCACCCCGACCGGACGAACCCGGCCAGATCCTCACCCACCCCGGCCAACCCCGCCGAAGTGACCTCGGCCGCCGCCAGACCGTCGGCGAACCCCGCGACGGCGTCCGCCCAGTCCAGCACGATCTCCAGAAACCACCGGTCGGCCTGCGGCGGATGCGTCATCCGCGCCAGCGCCACGCTCCTGGTCCGCGTCCGCGCCATGACCGCGGTGAACCGGTCGGCCGCCGCCCGCGCCGGGCCGTCCTCCAGCTCCCGGAAGACCGCCTGACGCGCCACGACGACCGTCACGTCCCGCACCGGAGACCAGAACCAGCCGCCCAGACCCTCCCCGACCTGGTCGAGGTTCAGATCCCGGAAGAACTCCGGCTCCCCGGCCACCGGCTTATCGCCCAAAAGACCCCGAACGACCATCCGGCCACGCTAGCAGCGCACCCCGGTCCGCCCCTTGCGCTTTCCGCGCGATCCCGGCGCCGGGATCACACCTCGACGTTCTCCTCGATGCGCTTGAGCTGGTGCCGCGACAGGGCCAGGTTGGCGCGGTCGCGGTCCAGGACCAGATAGAGGAACAGGCCCTGGCCGGAGCGGGAACCCAGCGGACGGATGATGTGGTACTGCTGGGTGAGGGTGATGAGGATGTCCTCGATCCCGTCCTTCAGGCCGAGCTGCTCCATCGTCCGCATCTTGGAGCGGACCACCTCGGTGTTGCCCGCCGCGGCGACCTGCAGGTCGAACGCCTTCGTGGAGCCCAGGGCCCCCAGCGCCATCCCGCTGCCGTAGTCGACGACGGCACAGCCGAGCGAGCCGTCGATCGACATCATTTCCTTGAGGGTCTGGTCGATGTTGGACATCAGGGACTCCCGTCCTGTCGTGAGTGAAGTGCGGCCAGGCACGCCGCGATCGTCCTGGCGGCCGGACGGGCCTCCAGATGCAGCAGCCCGAGACTGGCCTGCGGGCCGGCCAGAACGGCCAGCGCCGCGCGCGGCCCCGCCGCGTAGATCGCGACCTGGGCCCGCGAGTTGCGGATGACGACCTCCTCGAAGGCGCCGTCGGCGACGGTCGCCACCACCCGGGTGGCCAGCGACAGCTCGGTCGCGGTCAACGCCGCCACCGTGTCGGGCTCCAGCCCCTCGGGCAGATCACACGCCAGCAGAAAACCGTCCACCGACGCCACCAGCGCGCCCGTGACATGCGGAACCGCGCGCCGTAGCGCCGCCAGCTCCGCCCCGACCGCCGCCTGGTAGGCGGGCCGTGCCGCCC
>NZ_BAAGZI010000255.1:0-8815 GCF_054778695.1 Actinocorallia lasiicapitis | reverse complement strand
ACCGCGCTCGAGCAGATCGCCGACGCCCTCGACGCCCACGCCGACGAGCTGTGGGCCCTCGCCGACCAGGAGACCGCGCTCGGCGAGACCAGGCTGCGCGGCGAGATCGCCCGGTCGTCCGCCCAGTTCCGGCTGTTCGCCGAAGTCCTCATCGACGGCGGCTACGCGGACGCCGTCATCGACCACGCCGACGGCGCACGGCCCGATCTGCGCCGGATGAACCGGCCGCTGCCCGGAGTGGTCGGCGTGTTCGCCGCGAGCAACTTCCCGTTCGCGTTCTCGGTGGCGGGCGGCGACGTCGCGTCGGCGCTCGCGGCGGGCTGCTCCGCCGTCGTCAAGGCGCATCCCGGGCATCCCCGGCTCTCGGCGCTGACCGCCCGGGTGATCGGCGCGGCCCTGCCGGATCCGGCGCTGCTCCGGCTCGTCCAGGACGTCGAGGCGGGACGGCTGCTGGTCCAGCACCCCGAGGTGGTCGCGGTCGGGTTCACCGGTTCGCTGCGGGGCGGCGAGGCCGTCCAGCGGCTGATCGGCGAACGCGACACCCCGATCCCGTTCTTCGGCGAGCTCGGCAGCGTCAACCCGGTGGTCGTGCTGCCTTCGGCGTCGCCGGTGGGGCTCGCGGAGGGCTTCGCCGCCTCCCTGACGCTCGGCGCCGGCCAGTTCTGCACCAATCCCGGGCTGCTGTTCGTGCCCGCGCAGGGGCGGTGGGTGGAGGAGATCGCGGCGGCCGTCGCACGGTCGTCGGGCGGCCCCATGCTGACCGAGCGGATCAAGGACGGTTACGTCGACGGCCTCCAGGCCAAGGACGGCCTGCCCGTCCTCGCCGAGGGCGCGCCGGGCCCAGGCCCGTGGGCGGCCATCCCGACCGTCTTCACCACCGATCTGGCCACCTTCACCGGACGGCTGCCCGGGATCGCCGAGGAGACCTTCGGGCCGTCCGCCGTCGTCGTCACCTACCCCGACCCGGCCGAACTGCCGCCCGTCCTCGCGCTGCTGCCCGGCTCGCTCACCGCGACGATCCACGCGGGCGAACCCGCCGAGGCGGGCGCGGTCGCCGAGGTGTTCGCCCGGACGGCCGGACGGCTGATCTGGAACGGCTGGCCCACCGGTGTCGCCGTGACCTGGGCGCAGCACCACGGCGGCCCCTGGCCCGCGACCACCGCCCCGGCGAGCACGTCGGTCGGGACGGCGGCGATCGGGCGCTGGCTCACGCCCGTCGCCTACCAGTCGTGGCCGCAGGAGCTGCTGCCGCCGGAACTGCGCGACGGCAACCCGCTAGGAGTCGTCGTGCGCGTAGACGGGATCCTGGGTGAGTTCTCCGCCGTCCGGAGCGGGTGAGATCGCCGCACCCTGCACCAGCGAGTTCGGCAGGTAGTGGGGGCCGTTGTCGGCGTGCACGATCGTGTACATCAGCGCGATCTCCTTGACGACCCCCACCGTCTCACCGCCCAGCGGACCCGATCTGACCCGGATCTTGTCGCCGATCGCGAACGGCCGCGAATACAGCAGGACGAGCCCGGCGAACGCGTTGGCGAGGGTCTGCTGGCCCGCGATGCCCAGCACCACACCGGTCAGCGCGCCGCCGATGGCGAGCTGCGCGGCCGGGATGTGCAGCAGCTCCAGCGTGGTCAGGCCGACCGCGACGATCCCCGCCGTCACGATCACCAGCCGGACGACCGAAGCGTGCACCGCCCCGACCTTCTGCAGCATCATCTCCCTGGCCTGGACGGCGATACTGAGCGTCCCCATGATCCCGAACGCGCAGAACCCGCCCGCCCCGGCCCAGGACACGAGCATCCCGATGCCGTTCTTCTCGCCCGGGTTGCCGACCAGCGACACCAGGGCGCAGGCCAGCGCGGCCGCCCAGTGCATCAGCGGACGCCGCCATCTGATCTGCATCCCGGCCTCCTCTCACGGTCAGTTGACCTGACGGGTGCGGCCCTCCCAGAACGGGGCCCGCAGCTTGAACTTCTGGATCTTGCCGGTGGCGGTGCGCGGCAGCTCCGCCAGGAACTCGACCCGCTTCGGGCACTTGTAACCGGCCAGCTGGGTCCGGCAGTGCTCGACCAGATCGTCCGAGGTCAGCTCGGTGCCGTCCGTGACGACCAGAGCCGTCACCAGCTCGCCCCACCTGTCGTCGGGGATCCCGATGACGGCCGCCTCACGGACCGCCGGATGTGAGATCAGCGCGTCCTCCACCTCGATCGAGGAGACGTTCTCGCCGCCCGAGATGATGACGTCCTTCTTCCGGTCGGAGATGGTGAGGTAGCCGTCCGCGCCGATGACGCCGCCGTCGCCGGTGTGGAACCAGTTCCCCTCCTGGGCGACGGCCGTCGCCTCCGGGTTCTCCCAGTAGCCGGCCAGATTGTGGTTGGACCTGGCCAGCACCTCCCCGGTGGAGTCGATCGCCAGCCGCACCCCGAGGGCGGGCGCGCCCGCCCGGCTGAGGAGCTTGGCGCGCTCCCGCTCGTCCAGGCCGTCCCACTCGTGGCGGTGCTGGTTGACGGTGAGGACGGGCGAGGTCTCGGTGAGCCCGTAGATCTGCTGGAACTCCCAGCCGAGCACCTCGTGGACCTGCTGGATGGTGCGGGTCGGCGGCGGCGCGCCCGCGACCACGATCCGCACCCTGTCGCGGCCGGGGATCGGGCCGTCCCAGTCCTTGGCGGCGTCGAGCGCGGCGGTCACGACGGCGGGCGCGGCGCACATCAGGGTCACGCCGTGCTCCTCGACGCGGCGCAGCAGCTCCGTGCCGTCGATCTTCCGCAGGACGATGTGCTTGCCGCCCAGGCCCGTCACCACGTACGGCATCCCCCAGCCGTTGCAGTGGAACATCGGCAGGGTGTGCAGCAGGACGTCGTCGGGGCGGACCGAGGTGTGCAGCCCGAACACGACCGCGTTCATCCAGATGTTGCGGTGCGTGAGCTGCACGCCCTTGGGCCGCGCCGTCGTGCCCGAGGTGTAGTTGATGGTCGCGGTGGCGTTCTCGTCGCCGCCCCAGGGGGTCGGCTCGCCTTCGCCGCCGAAGACCTCGTCGTCGTTCTCGCCGAGCACGAACACGTGCTTCGCGGTGACGGTGTCGAGCAGGCCGCGCAGTTCCGGATCGACCAGCAGGACCTCGGCGCCCGAATGCTCGACGATGTACTTCACCTCGGCCGGGGCCAGCCGGAAGTTGACGGGCACCAGCACCCGGCCCCAGCCCGAGACGCCGAAGAACGACACGAGCAGCCGTGCCGCGTTCTGCGACACGACCGCGACCCGCCCGCCGACCGGCACGCCGAGCCGTTCCAGGGCCGCGGCCTGGCCGCGGGCGAGCCGGGCGACGTCACGGTAGGTGAGCTCGCCCCAGGACGGAGCCGGCTGGTCGGGCTCGTCGACGACCGCGATCCGGTCGGGATAGACCGTTTCGGCCCGATCGAGGAAGTCCCGGACACCCAAGTCAAAGAACATGACGACCCTTTCGTTGCGAAGGCACTACCGAACGTAACCCGTCGCCTTCGCTTCGACCACCCACCCACCGCTATTGCCGGGCGTACGCGCAGGACTATTGGGCGGCGCCCTGCGCGGAGCTCACGAGCTCCTTCAGATGCGCTTCCTGCTCGTTGCTGAGCGAGGTCTTGATGATGGTGCCGCCGTAGGAGGCCACCTCCGGGATGACCTTGTCCGGGGTGCTCTGGACGATCAGCAGGAACAGCACCGCGCCGCCCGGCTTGAGGTTGTTGGCGAGGTCCTTCATGAACTGGTCGTCGACCCCCGAGTCGGACATCGCGCCGCCCAGCGCGCCGCCCGCCGCGCCCATCGCCATGCCGAGCAGCGGCATGAAGAAGATCAGGCCGATGAGCCCGCCCCAGACCGCGCCCCACGCGGCGCCCGTGCCCGTCGGGCTGTTGACCTGGTGGAGCTTGATCTTCCCGTCCTGCTGCTTCTCGACGACGGCCGCGTCCTCCAGCTTGATGAGGTTCTCGCGCTGCATTCCCATCAGCCGGTCCCGCACCTGGATGGCGGTGTTGACGTCCGGATACGCGATGGCGACCAGGTTGCTCATGCCCTACCCCCGAAAGATCGATGTGCCTTCGCGCCGTTGACTACCCGCTTCCGCCGTCGAAGATCACCGGCTGACCCAAGCTTTGCCTCAACCGCAGTCGGGCCGGAAACCCGGATCGGCGGCGCCCAGCTCGTTCACGACCGTCTGCACGACGGGCCGGTCGAAGGTGAGGAAGATGTGCTCGGTGAGGTCGCCGGGGCACAGGTCCTGGAGGGTCAGGTTCCTGGCGCCCTTCAGGAACGACACCCCGTGCGGGGTGACGATCTCGTCGGTGCGCGTCGCCAGCACCACGTAGCGCGGCCCCGGCACGGTGTCGCCGTCGGCGAACAGGTCGCGCTGGAACGGCGAGCCGGTGAGCTGCTGGCCGATGCTCGGCACACCCGCCACGGTCAGCGCGGTCTGCGCGAACGGGTGGAGCCGCAGCCGGTCGATCAGGGTGGCCGCGCCGTGCAGCGTGGTGCCGTGGTTGGTGGGCGCCAGCGCCACGAACGTGTGGACGCGCGGCGCTCCGCCCAGCCGTTTGATGTAGTAGTTCGGCAGCATCCCGCCCTGCGAGTGGCCGACGATGTCGACCTGCGCCGCGCCGGTCGCCTCCAGCACCCGGTCCACGAACCGGGCCAGCTCCCGCGCCGAACCCGTCGCCTCGGTGAGGCCGCCCAGCCGGCCCAGCGACGGCAGCAGCGAACCGCCCACTCTGGCCATCCCGTAGTTGAACGCGTAGACGCAGTGGCCCGCGTTGGCCAGGGTCGGCGCGATCGCCGCCCAGTCGAACCCAAGGTTGACGGCCATGGCGTGCATCAGCACGACCGGCCGCGGACGGGCCGCGCTCGGCCGGCACTTCCAGTCGTTCGCACCCGCGACCCGGTCGGGGCTCAGCAGCAGATTGGCCACGCCCGTCACGACGCCGCCGACCGGATACCGGTCGGCGCCTGCGGCGTGCGCGGGCACAGAAGGCAGCAGGGCGAGCAGCAGGGCCGCAACGATGAGTCTCATAGCCCAGAGTTATCAGCGGGCTGGGGGATTCCTTGGGCTATGCGTTCTGTGCAACGCTGTGCGGCATGGCGCTGGAGCTGACCGAAGACGAGCAGATCGTCCTGGATTTCCACCCGCACTGGACGACTCTGCTGAAGTCGATCCTGCTGCTGGCCCTCATCACGATCGCCGCCGGAGCGATCATCTTCTTCACCCCCGACTGGGACGCGCAGACCCAGATCCGGCTGGGCGTCGCGGCCGTCGGCGCGCTGGCGGCGCTGGCCCTGTCGCTGGTGCCCTTTCTCCGCTGGTTCACCACCCGGTACATCCTGACCACCCACCGGCTGGTGATCCGGATCGGGATCTTCTCCCGGACGGGCCGCGACCTGCCGCTGACGCGCGTCAACGACGCGACCTTCTCCCACAACCTGATCCAGCGGATCCTCGGCACGGGCACCCTGACCGTCGAGTCGGGCGGCGAGAACGGCCAGCTCGTCCTGCGCAACATCCCGAAGGTGGAAGAGGTGCAGCGGGACATGTACGAACTCATCAACGAACCGCGCACTCCGCGCGCTTAGGCGTGTTTCGAAAAACGCCCTGACCCTCCCCTGACTCTTTAACTCCCGGCCCGAGTCGCCGGACTTGCGCATACCGCAGGTCCGACGGCTCGGGCCTTTCCTTTTCCTCTGCTCGGCATGTCTTTGCGGATACAGCGAGTAATTAAGGGAGTGGTCTATTTCCCCAGCTCAAAGAGGGTGAGCTGCTACGTTGGCCGAGGTTTGCTTACAGAGGGTGAGCAGATCGGTACATGTAGACATAATGAGAAGGAGACGCTTGTGAAGCGCTTCGGATTTCTGCGTAACCGTGCGGCGGTCGGGGCGGGCCTCGCCGCCGTCTGCGCCATCACCATGGCGCAGCCCGCCTCCGCCGGCTGGGAACCTGACGCCGAGGACTGGGGCACCGTCGTCCCGAACGCCGGATGCGTTCAGGCCGACGCCTGGGTCGCGCGCGTCAAGGGGATCGGCGGAAGCGCCAACAGCGCGCTGTTCGAGAGCCACTTCCCGACCCTGCCGACCGCGCCCGACCACCAGGGTGGCGGCCAGGACCTCATCAACATGACCGAGGCCGAGTCCGGCATCGGCAAGGGCAGCGCCCTGTTCACCCGCGCCGCCGGCAACAAGAAGCCGGTCGACCCCGGGTTCGCGGGCACCCAGCTCGTTGACGCCCCGTGCGGCGCCTACGCCGAGGCCGGCGGCGCGTCCATCACCGTCGGGCTGCCGTACGTCCCCGGCCCGACCGTCCCGCTGTCGCCGATCGGTGTGCACCTCGAGGGCATCGTCGTCAGCGCCAACTCCCAGCCGGGCTCGCCCGTGCACCTGGAAGGCGGCATCACCGGCGGCTACATCTCCAGCTTCGGCGTGAAGCAGGTGACCATCCCCAAGGTGTGGGCCGCCAACTTCGGGCTCCGGGTCCCCGCCGACCACGCGGTGCCGGCCGTCGCGCTGGCCGTCACCAACGAGCAGGTGACGACCGACAACAAGGGCGTGCCCACCCTGGACTCCCACGGCAAGTACTTCCTCGACCCGACCGCCACCAGCGGTTACGTCAACGCCGCCCACGCGACCGTCCTCGGCCTCAACGCCGCCGACGCGACCGTCGGCCACGCCGCCGTGCTCCGCGACCCGGCCCTCACCACGCAGTGCGCCATCCCCGGCAACCGCTGCGCCTGATCCACCGCTCGAGTTCCGATGAGTCGAGGGGACGCCCGCGGGCGTCCCCTCCGCCGGCCCCCGGAGGTCCGCCGTGCACCGCCCCGTCCTGACGTTCGCCGCCGTGGCGCTCGCCCTCACCGCCTGCTCGGGCGGGCCCGCCCCCCTGCCGAAAGTCGAGGGGAGGCCGGGGACGCCGCCCGTCATCACGATCCCCGACGGGAAACCCGACCCGAAGGTCCGGGTGCGGGTGCTCGACCGCGGCACGGGACCGCGGACCACGAAGGACCAGGCCGTCATCGCGCACGTCGACATGCGCACCTGGTCGGACCGGAAGCCCTACCTCAGTAGCTGGAGCGCCCAGCAGCCCACGACCGTCCGGTTCGACGGCGACAAGATCGGCAAAGCCTGGGAGACGGCGCTGGTCGGGCGGAGCCCCGGCGCGCGGATCCTGCTCGTCACACCCGCGCGGTTCGGGATGGGCGGCGGTGGGCGCGCCCCCGGCCAGGTGGATCCCGGCGACACGATGGTCGAGGTGTTCGACGTCATCGGCGGCTACCCCGTCGACGGCCAGGTCACCGGAGCCGAACAGCGGCCCGACCCCGCCACCTTCCCGCAGGTGAAAGTGGAAGCGGGCAAGGAACCGGCCGTCACGGTCGGCGCCAGGCGCGCGCCGCGCGAGCTGGCCGTCGCGACGCTCGTCCAGGGGACGGGCGCGCCGATCCGGGCCGGTTCGACCTTCGTCACCAACTACACAGCGGCCCGCTGGAAGGCCGGCGACACCTACGACTCGTCCTACCGGCGCGGCGGGCCCAACGGGTTCGTGCTCGGGCCCAAGAGCGTCCCGCCGGGCTGGGAGCGGGCCCTCGACGGGGTGCGGGCGGGCAGCCGGGTCGAGATCATCGTGCCGAAGCGGCTCGGCAAGGGGTTCGGGACGACGCTCGGCGGGCTCGGCGTGCCGCCCGGCGAGACGATCGTCTATGTGATGGACATCCTCGACGTCCGGGACCCGTCAGCCGGCTGAATGGGAGGAACTTTCGCCTTTGGGACATTTGCGCTATATGTCACTGGTGGTCAAGTTCCTCCGCCTGCTGGCGGCGCCGTTCCTTGCTCTCGCCCTGGTCTGCGGCGGGATGTCCGCCCCGGCCCACGCCGAGGAGTCCGACTCCCAGCTCGCCGCCGAATGGCGGTACGCCTGGGACTTCTACAAGTTCTACACGTGCCTGACCAAACCGCTGCCGATCACCGGCCGCGCCGTGAAGTCGCAGGACGTCACCGTCGAGATCGACGCGCCCGCGACCCGGGTGTTCGACGCCTACTCCGACTTCCGCAACCACCTGGGGCTCGGCGGATTCCTGCGCCGGGTCGCCGTCCACGCCGACCGCACCGAAGGCGGCGTCCGGTATGTGGACTCGACCGCGATCGAGGACGTCCCGACCGTGGCCGGGCTGCCGCCGCTCAGCATCAAGACCCACGCCCAGCAGCGGCTGCACCGCACCGAGCTGTACTACGAGACCGACTCCTGGACCCTCCCGAACGTCGTCACCCACCAGAAGATCGTGTTCACCGATCTGGGCGGCGGCCGCACCCGGGTGGTCGAGCACCTGACGTTCGAGGCGAACCTGCTGCTCATCGACTTCACCCTGACCAACGGCGTCGCCTCCCACCAGGCCACCGCGCAGGGCCTCAAGCAGGCCATCGAATCCGGCGCGATCGGCTAGCGTGCCTGGCTAGTCGCGGAGCGGGGCCGACTTCAGGGACATGTGGAGGGTGAGGCGGTCGCGGCCTTCGGCGAGGTCGAGGCCGGTCAGCTCCTCGATCCGGCCGAGGCGGTAGTAGAGGGTCTGGCGGTGGATCGTCAGGGCGTCGGCGGTGCGCTGGGCGTGGCCCGCGAGATCGAGGTAGGTCTCGGCGGTCGTGCGCAGCGCCTCGTGGGCGAGCAGCGGCAGCACGCACGGGTCGACCGCGTCGGTGAGCAGCCGGTACGGGCCGAGCTCGTCCCAGCGGGCGATCGGCGGGCCGACCCGTGACGCCACCCGGTGCGCGATCCTGGCCTGCGCGACGGCCTCGCGGGCATGGCCGAGCCCACGCC
>NZ_BAAGZI010000254.1:0-8829 GCF_054778695.1 Actinocorallia lasiicapitis | reverse complement strand
GCCAGCCAGACACGCGACAGCCCGGAACGCAGCGCGAACAGCCCCGCGAACGCGGGCGCGCTTCCGATCGTGACGACCGTCCCGACGGCCAGGCCCGTCCGCACGCACGACGCGAAGTAGGCGAGCTGGAACACCGCGGTGCAGACGGCCCCGACCAGCAGCAGCCAGCGCCCGCCGCGCAACGTGCTGCGGCCGAGCGCCGCGAGCACAGCGCCGCCGATGATGATCCGGGCCGCGCCGACCGACACGGCCGACCCGTCGGTGAGCAGCCGCGCCGCCCCCGTGGTCCCCCACAGGCACGACGCGAACAGGATGGACGTGCTACCGGCACGCGCGGAAGAACGAGAAATGACCAGCACGAAGAACGCTCCTGAAGCGGAAGGAATGAGGATTCCGGCTCCGGGGCGTGACATCAGGACGTCAGCGACGTGACGTCAGAGAGAGGCCGCCCCGGTCAGGAGGCGACCGGCGGGGATACCGCGTGCCAATCGGTCATGGCGCAAGCGTAGCGGACGGCCCCGACAGGACCGTCCGCAGCACACCGGATCAGACCTCGACGGTCTCGGTGAGGGCGCGCCCGACGACCGGCGGCAGCGCCCGGACCAGCGCGGCCAGCTCGACCAGATCGCTGTCGATGAGCGCCTGCGGCCCGTCGCACAGCGCGGTCTCGGGGTGCGGATGGACGTCGATGATCACACCGTCGGCGCCCACGGCGATGGCGGCGGCCGTCAACGGCAGCACCAGGTCACGGCGGCCGCCCGAGTGCGACGGGTCGACGATGACGGGCAGATGCGACAGCCGCTGCGCGACCGGCACCGCCGAGATGTCGAGGGTGTTGCGGGTGGCCTTCTCGAACGTGCGGATGCCGCGTTCGCAGAGCACGATGTCGAGGTTGCCGCGCTGCGCGATGTACTCCGCCGACATCAGCCATTCCTCGATCGTGCCGGACATGCCGCGCTTCAGCATGACGGGCTTGCCCGCCTCGCCGGCGGCCTGGAGCAGCGCGAAGTTCTGGGTGTTCCGGGTGCCGATCTGCAGCATGTCGGCGTAGGACGCGACCAGTTCGACGTCGCGGGCGTCGACCACCTCGGTGACGATCGGCATTCCCGTCTCGGCGCGCACCTCGGCGAGGATCTTCAGTCCGGCCTCGCCGAGCCCCTGGAAGGCGTAGGGGGAAGTGCGCGGCTTGTAGGCGCCGCCGCGCAGCAGGGTCGCGCCCGCGCCCTTGGCCATCAGCGCGGCCTTCAGGGTCTGGTTGGGGGTCTCGACGGCGCACGGGCCCGCGATCAGGGTCATGGTGCCGGGGCCGATCGGCACTCCGCCGACCCGCACGACGGTCCGTTCGGGGTGGTTCTCGCGGCTGATCAGCTTGTACGGCGCGGTGATCCGGACGACGTCGCCGACGCCGCGCTGTCCGCGCAGGTTCAGCGCGCCGAACCGTTCGGCGTCGCCGACCAGCCCGACGATCGTGCGGTTGACGCCGCGCGACACGAACGCCTCGCCGCCCGACGACTCGACGAGGGACACGACGTTGTCGATGTCGGATTCGGTGGCATCGGCGGCCATGACGACGACCATTGGAGTTTCCCCTCTGCAACGCCAAGAGCCCCGGACCTTTCGGGGCCCGGGGCTCTGGTGTGAAGTCTGCGTCAGCGCAACGCGTCTGGGACGACACCCGGTCCGGGCTCGTCATACCAAAAGACGTGAACGACGTTACGCATGGGACACACGGTAGCGCATGATCGGAACCGCCGCGTACATCGGGGGCCGCGATCTGGCTCACCTTCCGGGGATGGCAGGATGAGCGGGAAGATGACCCCTCCGATGAGTTCCCTGCCGCCGGGGCAGTATGTGCCGCGGGGTTTCCCCGTGCTCCATTACGGGCCCGTTCCCCGTTTCCGTCCGGAGAAATGGGATTTCCGGGTGTACGGCGCGACGGCCACCGGCGAGGAGTCCCGCTGGGACTGGGACGGCTTCCAGGCCCTGCCGCAGAGCAAGGTCGTCGCCGATTTCCACTGCGTCACCAAGTTCACGATCCCCGACAATCTGTGGGAGGGCGTGACGGGCGTGACCTTGGCCGAGCTGGTGCCGCCGCATCCGGAGGTCACGCATGTGATGGTGTGGGCCGAGTACGGCTACAGCGCCAACATCCGGATCGAGGATTTCCTGGCCGAGCAGACCGTTCTGGCGCTGCGCCACAACGGCGAGGAGATCACGCCCGACCACGGTTTCCCGGTCCGGATGGTGATCCCGAACCTGTACGCGTGGAAGAGCGTCAAGTGGGCGCGCAGCATCGAGTACATGATCGGCAACCGGCGCGGTTTCTGGGAGGAGCGCGGCTACCACAATGTGGCCGACCCGTGGAGGGAGCAGCGCTACTCCTACCAAGAAGAGGATTAACGTAATTCTCGGTACGTGAGCCGTTACCGACCGTTATGGTCACCGTCATGGGCGTAAAGCTGCGCAGACAGCGGCACGGATTCGGGACCACCTCCGACGACGCGACTTTCGCGACCCTGCACACGATCTCGCAGGCGTCGCCGTCGCTGCGCGGCGGCCTGACCCCGGACACCGCCCGCAAGGCGGCCCGGCATCTGCGGGCGCTGCTGGGCGTCGAGGCCGTCGCGCTGACCGACCGGGCGAACCTGCTGGCCTGGGAGGGCCGCGGCCGTGATCACGGAACTCTGGCACTGGCCGCCCCGGTGCTGGAGTCGGGACGTCCGAAGGTGGTGGCCGGGCTGCGCTGCCCCGATCCCGGTTGCGGGCTCACCGAGGCGATGATCGCCCCGCTGGTGGTGGACGGCCGGATCGTCGGCACCCTCGCCGCCTACGGTTCGACGGCCTGCCCGGCCCGGGTGCGGGCGCTGTCGGAGGTGGCCCGCTGGGTCTCCGGCCAGCTCGAACTGGCCGAGCTCGACTCCTCGCGGATCCGGCTGGCCGAGGCCGAGATGCGGGCGTTGCGCGCGCAGATCTCGCCGCATTTCGTCTACAACTCGCTCACCACGATCGCCTCGTTCGTCAGGACCGATCCCGAGCGCGCCCGCGAGCTGCTGCTCGACTTCGCGGATTTCGCCCGCTACTCCTTCCGCAACCCGCGCGAGTTCACGACTCTCGCCGACGAGCTGAAGTCGATCCACCGGTATGTGCAGCTCGAGCAGGCGCGGTTCGGTCCTCGGCTGCGGTTCGCCGTGGACGTCGCGCCGGAGGTGCTGCCGGTCGCGGTGCCGTTCCTGTCGCTTCAGCCGCTGGTCGAGAACGCGATCCGGCACGGCATGGACGGGGCCCGTCCCGTCGAGATCAGGATCGCGGGCCGTGATTCGGGCGCCGACGCGGCCATCAGCGTCGAGGACGACGGCGTCGGCATGGAACCGGATCAGGTGCGCGCCGTCCTCTCCGGCCAGCAGGCCCGCGACGCCGGGATCGGCCTGGCCAACGTCGACGAACGGCTCCGCCAGGTCTACGGCGACGAGTACGGCCTGGTCGTCGAGACCGCCCCCGGCGCCGGAACGAAGATCAATCTCCGCATCCCTAAATATCGCCCCGGTGTCTACACGCACTAACCGATTCAGCTCAACTGCCCGGATTCGATTGCGCACGGAGCGTAATGGCGGGATTCTTCGGCTCATGCTTCGTGTGCTCGCCGTAGACGACGAGCTCCCCGCCCTGGAGGAGCTGGTGTACCTGCTGGAGGCCGATCCGCGGATCGAGTCCGTCGCGCAGGCCAACGATCCCGCGCAGGCGCTGCGCGGGCTGTCCCGGATGCTCGCGGCAGGGGAACGGCTCGACGCGGTGTTCCTCGACATCCGGATGCCGGGCCTCGACGGCCTCGACTTCACCCGGCTGCTGTCGGGCTTCGCCGACCCGCCCGTCGTGGTGTTCGTGACGGCCCACGACGACTGCGCGGTCACGGCTTTCGAGCTGGGCGCGCTGGACTACCTGCTGAAACCGGTCCGCCCCGAACGCCTGTCGGAGGCGATCCGCAGAGCCTGGCACGCGGTCTCCCAGCCGTCGCCGGAACCAGAACCGGACGACCCCGACGAGATCATCCCGGTGGAGCTCGGCGGCAGGACCAGGATGGTGAACCGCTCGACCGTCACCCACGTAGAAGCGCACGGCGACTATGTCCGGCTGCACACCCAGACCGAGGCGCAGGGCTACCTGGTCCGCATCCCGCTGGCCGTGCTGGCGAAGCGGTGGGAGGAGGCGGGGTTCCTCCGGATCCACCGCAGCACCCTCGTGGCGTGCGCGCACATCAGTGAACTGCGGTTCGACGACGGGCGCGCGGCCGTCCGGGTCGGTGACACGCTGCTGCCGGTGGCCCGCCGGCACACCCGCCAGGTCCGTGATCTGCTGATCCGCCGGTTCAAGTCCGACGGCCCGCCGCGCCGTGACGCGCTGAGGACGGACGCGTGATCCAGCGGGAGCGCGTCGTCGTGGCGCATCCCCGCGCCCAGCAGGCCAGGGTCGCCCGGTGGCGGCTGGCCCGCGACATCGGCGAGCAGACGGAGCTGGGCGCTGTGTTCGTCCGGTCGCTGATCCGCGCGCAGCTCGTGCAGGCGTTGCGCACCGTCGGGGTCGTGGCGGCGGTGGTGGGCGGGCTGCCGCTGCTGCTCGCCTACGTCCCGGTGCTGGCGCGGTGGCGGCTGTTCGGGCTGCCGGTGAGCTGGCTGCTGCTGGCGCTGTGCGTGCAGCCGGTCTGGATCGTGACGGGGTTCTGGCATGTCCGCAGGGCGGAGCGGATCGAGGCGGATTTCGCGAGGATGGTCGAGAGTTCGTGATCGTGCTGCTGGTGGTCGTCAGCCTGACCGCGCTGGCGGGGGTGCTGGGGGCGGCCGCCATGGTCGGCAAGGCGGGACGGGTGCGGGCGTTGCGCGGCACGTCCGACTTCCTGGTGGCGTCCCGGTCGGTGAGTCCGGCGTGGAACGCCTCGGCGATCGCGGGGGAGTACATTTCGGCGGCGGCGTTCCTCGGGACGGCCGGGCTGGTCCTGGCCTACGGGGTGGACATGCTGTGGCTGCCGATCGGCGCGGCCGCCGGGTATGTGGTGCTGCTGGCGCTGGTCACGGGGCCGTTGCGCCGGTCGGGCGCCTACACGCTGTCGGATTTCGCCGAGTGGCGGCTGGGTTCGACGGCGACGAGGCGCGCGGTGAGCGTCTGTGTCTGCTTCATCGGCTGGTTCTATCTGCTGCCCCAGTTCCAGGGGGCGGGGGTGACGCTCCGGGTGGTCGCGGGGGTCCCGGTGTGGGTGGGCTGGGCGCTGGTCGTCGTGGTGGTGCTGGGGGTGGTGCTGACGGGCGGGATGCGGTCGATCACGATCGTCCAGGCGGTGCAGTTCTGGTTGAAGGTCGTCGTGGTGGCGGTTCCGGCGGTGGTGTTCGTCGTGTTCTGGAACCAGCAGGAGGTCACGCCCGATCCGACCGCGCCGGGGCCGCTCGCCTTCCAGCGGGCGACGACCGTCACGGCCGACTTCGACGCCGCGTTCACCGTCAGGGACGAGCTCCAGGTCAGGGTCGAGGGTGTGCTGGACCGGGAGCGGTACGACGGCGACCGGCTCTGGCTGACGGCCGGCACGCACACCCTCGACGAGGGCACCCGGGTGCGGTTCCCGGCGGGCGCGCCCGTCCCGCACGCCGCGCACCTGCCCGATCTGGACGGCGAGGTGTGGGGTGTCCCGTTCGGCGGCAGCCGCGAGCATCCGCTGTTCGCGACCTATTCGGTGCTGCTGGCGATGCTGCTGGGCACGATGGGCCTGCCGCACATCGTGGTCCGCTTCTACACCAACGCCTCCGGTCGCGACGCCCGCAGGACGGCCGCGCTCGTGCCGGTTCTGCTGTCGCTGTTCTACGTGTTCCCGACCTTGTTCGGCGCGCTCGGCCGCCTGTACACGCCGGAACTGCTGATGACGGGCGAGACCGACGCGACCCTCCTCATGCTGCCGACCAGGCTCGTTCCTGGCACGCCGGGGCTGCTGCTGGCGGCGCTGCTGTCGGCGGGCGCGTTCGCGGCGTTCACCAGCACGTCCTGCGGGATCGTCGTGGCGATCGCCGGGACTCTCGCGCAGGGTGTGCTGCGGGGCGGGGTGGGGGCGTTCCGGTGGAGCGCGGTGGTGGCGCTGGCGGTGCCGTTGACGATCGTGTGGTGCATCGGTTCGCTGGGCGCGGCGTCGCTGGTGTCGCTGGCGTTCACGATCTCGGCGGCGTCGCTCTGCCCGCTGCTGGTGCTGGGGGTCTGGTGGCGGCGGTTGACGGCGGCGGGCGCGTTGACGGGGCTGGTGGTGGGCGGGGGGCTGGCGGTCGCGGCGGGGCTCTGGCGGATCCTGGGCGGCCCGCGGGCGGGCTGGCCGGGGGCGCTGCTGGCCCAGCCGACCATCGTGATCGTCCCGGTGGCGTTCGCGACCATGATCGTGGTGTCGTTGGTGACCCGTCCGCCGGCGGGGGTGGGGGCGGCGATGGCCCGGCTGCATCTGCCGGAGCGGCTCGGTCTCCGTTGAGCGCCGTTCGTCGCGCCGAACCGACCGTTCGTCCGACGGTCACTCTACGTACAGCGCTGGTTGCTGACCGTTCGTCGCGGGGGGCGCGTCTGGGCCGCGGGGTGGGGTCGCGGCGGTCTAACGTTCTCTTCAGCAAGGCGATTCTGGAGGTCCTCCGGAAGCCCGGTAACGGGTGGAGGGCCACAGCTGCTGGGTTCCGTACCGGGGGGGTGGAATCCAGCGGTCATGGCTCAGGCGCTGAGCGGACAGTCGGGGGGTTGTCCGTCTCAGCGCCTGAGCGCTTTGCAGGAGCCGGCCCGCGCGTGCCTTTGCCGCGCGGGCTGGTCCTATTTCCGGAGCCTTTTCAACGTGTCGACGTCGGCCTTGTGTGGTTCGGCCGACCGTCCGGGCGTTTCGATGATGAACGGCACGCCCGCGACCTGCGGATGGTTGAGCAGCGCCGCGAACGGCTCCTCGCCGATGTTGCCCTTGCCGATGTTCTCGTGCCTGTCCTTCTTGGAGCCGCACACGTCCATGGAGTCGTTGGCGTGGACGAGCTGGAGGCGCCCTTCGCCGACGGTGGCGACGAGCTGGTCGAGGCACTGGTCGACGCCCTTGTCGGCGGCGAGGTCGTGCCCGGCGGCGTAGGCGTGGCAGGTGTCGAGGCAGACCCCGAGTTTGGGGTGGTGTTCGAGGGCGTCGAAGTAGGGGCCGAGCTGGTCGACGGTGGCGCAGAGCATGGCGCCTTGGCCCGCCATGGGCTCCAGGAGCAGGTTGGGGGCGTCGTCCGGTAGGGCGGCGAGGACGGGCAGCAGGGTTTCGTGGATCTGCCGCATCGCCTCGTCGTAGCTCTGGGTGACGGCCGAACCGGTGTGGACGACGACGCCGAGCGCCCCGATCTCGCGTCCCCGCGTCAGGGAGTGCACGACGGATTCGAGGGACTTCTCGAGGGTCTCGGGGGTCGGCGTCCCGAAGTTGATCAGGTAGGGGGCGTGGACGTAGACGGGGAGCCCGCTGTCGCGGAGCTTGGCGTCTTCGGCGGGTTTGCCCGCGGGCTGTGCCCAGCCGCGCGGGTTGGCCACGAACACCTGGACGGCTTCCGCCCCGATCTCCGCCGCGTACTTGAGTCCCCCGGTGCCGAGGCCCCCGGCCACCGGCACGTGCGCCCCGATCGGGCTCTTCTTCTGCGTGCTCATAGTGCCGCCAGGGTAGCCCGCCCCACCGACAGGACGGGCGCGCCGCACGCGGGGGGGTCAGTCCCAGAGGGTGATGACGGAGCCCTGCGGGACGCGCTGGCCTTCGGCGGGCTGGGCGCGCTGCACGGTGCCGCTGCCGCCGCCCTGCTGGATGTTGACCACGAAGCCGCGCTGCTGGAGCCGTGCCTGGGCGTCGGCGAGGGACAGCCCGACGATCTTGGGGACGCGCTTGTTGCCGTGCTCGTCGGCGTTGCCGTCGTCGGGGTTGTTGGCGTTGTTGCCGCACCAGGGCAGCGGGATGGGGCCGAAGTGGCAGTTGTCCTTGGCGACGGTGAGGACGACGGTGTCGCCGGGGTTCAGCACGGTGCCGGCGGGCGGCTGCTGCGCGAAGACCTTCCCGGCGGGCTTGGTGGTGTCGTCGACCTCTTGGATCTGGACTTGGAGGCCGAGCCCGGCGAGGCTCTCCAGCCAGCCCTTGGCGTCGTCCTTGGGCCGTCCGGTGACGTCCGGCATGGTCGGGCCCTGACTGATGACGATCTTGATGGTCTCGTCGGGGGAGACCTTGGTGCCCGCCTTGGGGTCGGTCCTGATGACCTTGTCCTTGGGGATCACGTTGGCGGGGTCGGCGCCGAAGGTCCGCTCGAACTTGGTGAAGCCCTGCTCGCGCAGCGCCTTCTCGGCCTCGTCCGCGGTGGTGTTGGCGACGTTCCGCAGGGTCACGGGGCGGCGGCCCTTGGAGACCGTCAGGGTGACCTTGTCGCCCGGCTTGATCTTCGTGCCGGGGCCGGGCTCGACCGCGGAGATGTCGTTCTTCTCCACGCCCGGGATCTCGGAGTACTCGGTCGCGCCGTAGGTGTAGTCGATGTTGTCGGCCTGGAGCGCCGCGACGGCCTCGGCCTTCGTCATGCCGATGATCTTCGGTACGTGCTCGTACTGCCCGGCCACCTGGAACCAGACCGCCCAGCCGATCACCATCGAGGCGATGACGCCGAGTGTCACCAGCACGAACCGGCCGGTGGCGAAGTGCAGGATCCGGTCGAGCAGCAGCACCTCCTCGGCCGGGGCGGCGGGCGCGCCGTACTCGACGGGCGGCAGGACGCTCGTGTGGTGGGCGCCGCCGGGCGCCGGGGTCTCCAGGATCGCGGTCGCGTTGTGCGGGCGCGG
>NZ_BAAGZI010000253.1:0-8835 GCF_054778695.1 Actinocorallia lasiicapitis | reverse complement strand
GGCGACGCGCGCGCCGAGCAGCCGGGCGTACCGGCCGAGCCAGGGCGCGGCCGACAGTTCGGCCGCACCGAGCCGGGCGGCGATCTGCTCGGCCGTCCAGAGCCTGAAGTGGACGGAGCCGCCGCGCGGATGATCGCCGGGTTCGACCCCGCGCAGCAGCAGCCGCGCCGAACCCGCCGACAGCAGCATCCGCCCCGGCGGCAGGACGAACAGGGTGAAACCGACGGCGACCCACCACCACGAAAGGTGCGGCGCCAGCCCGAACAGGTTCGACAGGGCGGCCAGCGCCACCACCCAGCGGAGCGCGCCCAGCGTGAGCAGCAGCGGCATCAGCGCGGTCTGCGCGACGGCCATCGCCCGCGGCACCCGCACCACCACATGCTCGGAAGTCGACACTTCCGTGGCCGGAAGGTAAGCGGCCAGATCGGCGAGCGACGGATGGTCGTACAGCTCCCCGACCGTCACCGCCGGATACCGGACGCGCAGCGCCGTGACGAGCCGCGCCGCCGAAAGGCTGGAGCCGCCCAGGGCGAAGAAGTCGGCGTCGGGACCGTTCGGGGCCTCGCCGAGGACGTCCGACCAGACCCCGGCCAGCCAGTGCTCGTCATCGGTGAGCTCCCGGTGGTCGACGGCGGGCAGCGCGATCGGCCAGGGCAGGGCATCCCGGTCGACCTTCCCCGACGTCCTGGTCGGCAGGCTCTCCACCAGCGCCAGCCGGGGCACGAGCGCGCCGGGCAGCTCGGCGCGGAGCCGCTCCCTGGCGTCGGCCAGATCGAAACCGGGCGGGGCGAGCAGATAGCCGACCAGCAGGGGAGTGCCCGACGGGCTGGTCCTGACGGCGGCGGCCGCCCCCTGGACGTCGGGGAGCGCCAGCAGCGCGGCTTCGATCTCGCCGAGCTCGATCCGCCGCTCGCCGGGCTTCACCTGGTCGTCGGCGCGACCCAGGTACAGCAGCCCGGCCTCCTCGGCCTTGACCAGGTCGCCGCTGCGGTAGGCGCGCTCCCAGCCCAGCGACGGCAGCGGCGCGTACTTCTCGGCGTCCTTCGCCGGATCGAGGTAGCGGGCCAGCCCGACCCCGCCGATGACCAGTTCGCCGGACGCGCCCATCGGGACGGGCCGCCCGTCGGGGTCGACGACGGCCAGCTCCCAGCCGTCCAGCGGCAGCCCGATCCTGACGGGGCCCTCGCCGGTCAGCGGGGCGGCGCACGCCACGACCGTGGCCTCGGTGGGGCCGTAGGTGTTCCAGACCTCGCGTCCGGGACGGGCGAGCCGCGCGGCCAGTTCGGGCGGCACGGCCTCCCCGCCGAAGATCAGCAGCCGGACGCCTGCCAGCGCCTCCTGCGGCCAGAGCGCCGCGAGGGTCGGCACGGTCGACACGATCGTCACGCCCTGCTCCGTCAGCCACGGCCCGAGGTCGGCGCCGGTCCTGACCAGCGAGCGCGGCGCGGCGACCAGGCAGGCCCCGTACCGCCACGCCAGCCACATCTCCTCGCAGGACGCGTCGAACGCGACCGAGAGCCCGGCCAGCACCCGGTCGCCGGGGCCGATCGGCGACTCCCGCAGGAACAGGGACGCTTCGGCGTCGACGAACGCGGCCGCGTTCCGATGGCTGACCGCGACGCCCTTGGGACGTCCCGTCGAACCGGAGGTGAAGATGATCCAGGCGTCGTCGGCGAGGGTCGGCGGGCCGGATTTCCCGGAGCCGGGATGCCCGGAGGCGATCCCGTCGGCCGTGATGACGGCGTTGACGGCCGCCTCGCCGAACACCATCGCGGCCCGTTCGTCCGGATCGTCCGCGTCGACGGGCACGTAGGCGGCGCCGGCCAGCAGGGTTCCGAGGATCGCGACATAAAGCCCGTTCGTGCCGGACGGCAGCCGGATCCCGACCCGGTCGCCGCGCCCGATCCCCGCCGCGTTCAGCTTGGCCGCTGTCTCTGCCGCGGCGGCCGTGAGCTGGGCGTACGTCAGAGTCTCGACGCCGTCGGCGAGGGCCGCCGCGCCGGGATGTCGCTCCGCCGAAGCGGCGAGGATCTCGGTCAGCGTCCGCGGCGCGGGCGCGCCGGACGTGCTGGAGTAAAGCGCGGTGTTCACAGATCAGCTCCGGTGTCACGGTCCGGTGAAGGGCCGCTCGTCTGCTTCCGGTCACTTCATCCGGAATCACTACCCAGCCGAGCCTGCCCCGCGCTTCTCTCCGGGTCAAACCGGAGTCAAGTCCGCCGGGGTCGGGGAGTGCTCACTTTTCTACATAAGTGCGTACTTTCTTTAGCATCGGCCCGATTTCGCAACAGGTTCTGCTGTGGCAACGTCCGAATCATCAGCCTCCGGCCGACAGGCCCCACCCCGAGGAGCGCTCATGAACGCCGTGGTCCTGGCGAGCGCCGCACCCGTCGCCTACGTCACCGGATTCGCGATCTTCAAGACGACCGCGCGCAAGATGCCGACCCTGTCGGGCAACCGTCCGGTGATGACGGCCGCCCAGCTCGCCACCTCACCCGTCTGGTATCTGGGGCTCATCACGATCCTGACCGGCGTGTTCGTGCAGAGCCTCGTGATGACGGAACTGCCCGTCCGGATGGTCGTCCCGATGTACGGGCCGGTCATGCTGGTGCTGCTGATGGTGTCGGTCGGGAACTTCGGCGAACGGGTTCCGACGGGGATCTGGAAGGCGCTGACCACCCTGCTCGTCGCCCTCCTCGCACTGGCCTCCGCCAGTGAGCTGTTCACCGGGCAGACCGCCGAACCGGGACCGTGGGACACCACCCCGCCGACCTGGAAGCTGGCGCTGCTCGTCGGGCCGAGCGTGCTGGTGCCCGCGTGGATGTTCGTGGTCCGCGACAAGCCGAGGACCGGACGGCACGCCAAACGCGTCACCGGGATCGCGTTCGGGCTCGGCGCTGGAGTCCTCGTCGGCTGCGCGGAGAGTGCAGGGGTGTGCATCGCGCGGATCCTGCAGGCCCATCCGTACGACTGGCGGGCCGTCCTGAGCTCCCCGCACCCCGCCCTGCTGGTCGGGACCGGGCTGTTCGGGCTCGCCCTCGCCCAGATCGGGCTCCAGCGCTGCCGGCTGTCCGTCGTGATCGTCGTGCTGGCGATCGGTTCGAAGGTGTCGCTCTGGCTCGGCGGGATCCTGGTGTACGGGCAGCCATGGCCGGCGGGGCCGGTCAGATTCGCGGCGACGGGTGCCGGGCTGCTGCTCTGCATCGCCTCGGTGGTGATTCTGCCTCGACACGAAGAAGAGGGGACGGCGGCCAAAGAAGAAGACTTCGGATACGCCGTCCCCGTCCGCAAACTGACCTGACGGAACCTCTGGACCTCTAGCGGAACAGCTTGTTCGCCTTGCCGAGCGACTGGAAGACCGTCTCGCCGGTGTTGTCCTTCAGGCCGTCGTTGTCGGTGACGAACCAGACGGTGTTCTCGCCGGTGATCGCGAGACCCTCGACCTTCTCCTGGGTCCAGCCGTTGGTCTGGCGCAGGTCGGGCAGCAGGTCGCGGACCAGCTTCTTGCTGAGCAGCGGGAGGCCGGCGGCGTTACCCGTCAGCTCGAAGGAGTAGATCTTCTTGTGGGCGGCGGCGGGGCCGGACGCCTTGTCCCGCTCGACGACCGCGAACAGATCGTCACGAACATGGACGATCTCCGACAGGCCGTTCCAGTTGGCGTCCGAGGCCGAAGCCTGGATCGGGTAGCCCCACCAGTTCCACGCGCCCGTCGCCGGGGTGTACCGGCCGATCCGCACCACGTTGGCCGGGTCGGTCGACAGCGGCCGCTGGAGGGTGAAGAACACCTGCTCGGACGCGCCGGAACCGGTGACCGTCACGCCTTCGAGGCCCTGCTTGCCGAGGACGGAGGCCACGTCGGCGGGAAGCGGGACCTCCTGGGTGACCTTGCCCGCCGCGTCGACCGCGACCAGCAGGTTCCTGGTCGCCAGCGGCAGCTTGGAGGCAGCGTCGCCCTCGGACGCCAGCCAGAACCCGCCGCCCGGACGCGCCACGATGCCCTCGGCGTCGTAACCGGCGGGCTTGCCGTCCTTGGTGACCGTCAGCGCCGACTCGACGGCGGCCGGGGTCTGCTTGGTGTCGATCGTGTAGATCTTGGTGGTGCTCAGGGCGGCGTCGCTGACCGAGTACAGCTTGTGCGGCTGCTCCGGCACCGCAGAGAGCCCCGACAGCGCCTGCCAGCCGAGCGCGTTCTCCGACTTGACCTGCGGGAACTGCGCGCGCTCGTCGTAGTCGAGCCGGAACAGCTGGACGGCCGAACGGACCCCGGTCGCCGGGTCGTCGGTCTCGGAGGAGACCGCGAACAGGCTCTTGCCCGGGATCGGCAGCAGGCCCTCGGGGCCCGCGTTGGTCGGCAGCACCTGGCGGAACTTCGGCGACGCCGGGTTCTCCAGGTCGTACACGGCGACGAAGTTGGAACGCTCGGAGCCGACGAACGCGTAGCGCTTGCCGTTGAAGACGCCGACGGCCAGGCCCTCGGGCTCGGTGCCCTTCTTGGCGGCGCGGTCCTCGTTGTGCAGGCCGTGCTCGATGGCGAGCCGCTCGAAGGAGTTGCCGGCGTCCCAGACGACCGCACCGGCGTCACTGAAGATCGTCCAGCCGCGGCCGCCGCCCTTCCAGTCGCCCTCGTTGGCGGTGGCCAGGTGGTGGTCGTCGATCCAGCCGACGGCGTCGGGCTCGCGCGGGACCCCGCTGATCGAGCCGGACGGGTCGATCTGGCCGTCCTTGACGGTGTCGATCCCGGAGATCGAGACGGTGCCCGCCGAGAACACGCGGTCGATCGTCGCGGACTTCCCGTCGACGATCACGATGCCGTTGTTCTCCTGCAGGGTAACGGCCACCTTGCCCTGGCCGTTGACCGAGACGTACTCGACCTCGGGGTCGGTCGGGGCGGCGATGCCCGCGGCGACGAACGACGGGAGCGCGGAGCCGTCGGGCTGGGTGAAGGCGACCTTGCGGGTGCTCCAGCCGGCCGGGCTCGCGCCGGGCAGGTCGAGGATCTGCAGGAAGCCGCCGGGCGCCTGCGGCAGGTCGCCCTTCTTGCCGCCCGCGGGGGTGGCCTCCTCGTCGCGCTGGTTCTCCATCGCGATGGCCGCGAACTTCTTGTCCTTGCTCAGCGCGATCGAGTCGGGCTGGCCGCCGAGGTCGATGCTGCGGACCACGGTCCGGTCGCTGATCCGGATGATGTCGACGCGGCCGGACGGCGCGGTGAAGGAGGTGCTGCTGTCGATCACGGCGAGCGCGTAGCCGCCGACGACCGCGACGGAGGTCGGCGAGTCGTTCGCGCCGAGCGGGATGACGCCGAGGCCCTGCGGGGCCTTCGGACGGGAGATGTCGAGGAAACCGATGTTCCGGCCGATGGCGTCGGTGTAGACCAGGGTCTCGCCGTCCTCGGTGACCGCGCTGATCTCGGCGACGCTCGGACCGCCGGCGGGGAGGTTCTGGAAGACCGGATAGGTGGCCAGGCGCTCGAAGAACGGCTGGTCCTTGCCCGCGTGAGCGGTCGACGGGGCGAAGAGCAGCGGCAGCGCGACGGTGACGGCGGCGGCGGCCAGCCCCCTGCGCCGGAGGCGGAACGACATGCGGAACTCCCGGGGTGTTTGGTGCGAGCCCCCAGAAACTGCCACGTTCCAACGATCAGAAGGTGAACAGCGGGCCTGAACGAGGTAAACGGCGAAGGACGACCTCGCGTGCTGCCGGGAGAACGGCCCGGAGGCCCATCGGGGATGTCCCCGAGGGCCCCCGGAGAAGCGGATCAGGGAACCACCTGAAGGACGGGGGTTTCGGTCGGCTCTTTCGCCAGCGGGCTGGGCCACCAGATCCGCGCGCCGAGATCGTAGGCGAGCGCCGGAAGCAGCAGCGAACGGACCACGAGCGTGTCGAGCAGCACCCCGAACGCGACGATGAACCCCATCTCGACGGCCGGGACGAGCGGCAGCACCATCATGGCCGCGAACGTCCCGGCGAGCACGACCCCCGCCGAGGTGATGACCCCGCCCGTCACGGTCAGGCCGCGCAGCACCCCGGGCCGGGTGCCGAGCCGCGCCGACTCCTCCCGCACCCGCGTCATCAGGAAGATGTTGTAGTCGACGCCGAGCGCCACCAGGAAGATGAACGCCAGCAGCGGGATCGACGGGTCCGCCCCCTCGAAGCCGAAGACGTGCGTGAACACGAACCCGGCGACGCCCAGCGAAGCCAGGAACGACAGGACGACCGTCACGGCCATGATCAGCGGCGCGACCAGCGAGCGGAGCAGGAAGACCAGGATCAGCAGGACGACGCCCAGCACGATCGGCATGATCAGCCTGTCGTCGTGGTCGGAGGCGCGGGCCACGTCGAGCCGGATCGCGGTGGGCCCGCCGACCTTGGCGTCAGCGCCGGGCACCTGGTGGACGGCCGTGCGGAGCCGGTCGACGGCCCGGTCGGCGTCCGCGCCGTCCGGTGCGACGGCCAGCACCACCTCGAACCGGACATGGGGTCCTGCCGTGGTGCTGGTGTGCGACGCCACGCCCTCGGTCGCGTCGATCGCGGCGCCGATCCCGGCCGCGGCGGGGGCCGCCCCGACCACCTCGACGGGTGTGCCGGTGCCCGCGGGGAAGTGCCGGGCCGCGACCTCCTCGCCGATGATCGAGTCGGGTTTGCTGACGAAGATCCCCGCGTTGGAGGTGCCGTGGGTGTTGAGCGAGGTCAGCCCGAGCGCCAGCACGCCGAGGACGGCCGCGGTGTACGCCCACACCAGCCGGGGCCGCGCCCCGACCAGCCCGGCGACCCGCGCCCAGAACCGTGCCTGCCGGGGCTCGGCGCCGACCCTGGGGACGGCGGGCCAGAAGAACGACCGCGGCATGACCGTCAGCAGGGCGGGCAGCAGCGTGGTCATCGCGGCCAGGCAGCACGCCACCCCGACCAGCGAGACGGGCCCGAGGTCGGCGGTCGCGTCCACGTCGGCGAACGACAGGCAGAGCAGGCCGAGCGCGACGGTCGCGGCGCTCGCCACGATCGCCGGACCGGCCCTGCGCAGCGCGACGGCCATCGCGTCATGCCGGTCGGCGTGCCGGTGCAGTTCCTCCCGGTACCGGGCGATGACCAGCAGCGCGTAGTCCGTGGCGACCCCGAACACCAGCACGTTGAGGATCCCCGCGCCGTTCGCGTCGACCGTCAGCCCGAACTCCTCGGCCAGCAGGCACACCACCGCCGACGCGCTGATCAGCGCCGCGCCCGCCGACAGCACCGGCAGGATCCACAGCACCGGGCTCCGGTAGATCAGCAGCAGCAGGACGATCACCACGGCGCCGGCGGCGAGCAGCAGGAACCCCTCCGCGCCCTCGACGGCCTTCTCCTGGTCGGCGAAGACACCGGCCGGGCCCGTCACATGGGTGGCGAGGCCCGGCGGACCCCGCTCGATCACCTCCCGGACGGCCGCGACGACCGGCACCTCCAGACCCCGCTCGACGGGGATCAGCACCCGCAGCGCCTGCCCGTCCGCCGAGGCCACCGGCGGGGCGACCGGACCGGCCACCCCGTCGATCCCCGCCAGCTCGGGCAGGTCGGCGGCGGCCGCGGCCCGGTCGGCGTCGGTGATCCCGCCCGGACGCTCGTAGACGGCCATCGCCTGGGTCCGGTCGTTCTGGCCGAACTCGTCCTGAAGCCTGAGGACCTGGGTGGATTCGGCGTTGCCCGGCAGGGAGGCCGCCGGATCGTCGGTCTGGGCGTCGGACAGACGTCCGGACACGGGGACGAGCACGGCCAGCAGCGCCAGCCAGATCAGCAGTGTGAGCCATTTGCCCCGGCGTCCGGCCGGGGCAGCGGTCAGATCCCTCATTCTGGGGAACCCTCCTTCTCGCGATAGGTCGCAAGTACGAGGGTGTCTCCAGGATTCTCGTCGCACCTCCTGCCGCAGACCTGGGATGATCTCCGTCGTGCGGCCGAAGGCCCCCGAATCGGGCTCAGGGTCGGCTCACGGGCGTCCCCTACTACATTCCGGCGGGCCTATTTCTGGCGGAGCGCCTTCTCCAGCTCCGCCTTGGTCATCATCGACCGGCCCTTGACGCCGCGCCGCTTCGCCTCGTCGTAGAGCTGTTCCTTGGTCTGGCCGTGCTGCTGCTCGGTCTCGCCGAGCCGCGCCCTGGTCTTGTTGACCGTCCGGGCCGCGATCTGCTCGGCCCGCTTCTCCTTGACGCCCCGCGCCTTCTCGGATGCCTTGATGTCCTGGTACTGGCGTTCGCGCTTGTCACTCCACCCGCTCTGCGGCATGGCTCCTCCTTCTGTCAGCGGTCCCGATCAGCGATCCCAGGGGGCTTTCTCCCCCATTTTCGCGTAATAGCGGGAAACCTGTTCTTTGACGCCTTTCTTGTCCTCTGCCGGGATATCTACCCCGCCGCGGCCGCCATCGAGCACGCTGGCGACGGCCATGATCGCGTGCGGGACGGCGACGAGCCTGCCGTCGACGACATCCGCGATCGGCAGCTTGTAGCTACCGAAATCCTGGGGTTTGTCGCCGTCATACCAGAGATGGGCGTCGCGGTAGGCGGCGTCGGGCTCGTGTTCGGCGTCCGCCCAGGCCCTGACCCGTTTGTCCGCGGCGGCGGAGTCCCATTTCCGGTCATGGTCCGCCAGGGGCAGATCCTGATATCTGGTCACAGTCATACCTGGCCGCCTACCCCGATCCAGCGCGCTTAGGCGCGGCCTAGACTGAGGCCATGCCGATCGATCTTCGTCTGCTCGACGGTGTGCGGTGGCAGGGGCGGACGGTCGTCGGCGCGCGGGCTCAGGCGCTGCTCGCCGCGCTCGCCCTGCACGGCCGGACGGTGCACGCCGACCGCCTCGTCGCGCAGGTGTGGGGCG
>NZ_BAAGZI010000252.1:0-8837 GCF_054778695.1 Actinocorallia lasiicapitis | reverse complement strand
CGGTCAGCGCGAGCGCCCGCCGCGCGGCCCGCACGCCGAGCCGGAGCGCCTCGGTGGGGCTCTCGGTCCGCTGGACGGTCCGGCTGAGCCGGTCGGCCAGCCGGTAGGGGTCGCGTTCGATGCCCAGCAGGGAGTCCACCGACCGCTGGACGTGCCTGCGGACCGGCTGGAACAGCGTGCCGACCGCCATCGCCCCGGTGAAACCCGCGGCGGGCCCCATCACGAAGTGCTGGACGACCGCGATCAGCGTGAAGTAGACGGTGCCGAGGATGACCGTGAGCGACGCGTAGACCAGGGTCCGGTTGACGATGACGTCGATGCCGTACAGCCGGTCGCGCAGCACCGCGACGGCCAGCGCCACCGGCACCGTCCCCGCGGCCGTGCAGGTCAGGACGGCGAACACCCAGAACGGGATGTCCGGCCAGAGCAGATCGGAGTAGCCGACGACGGCCGTGCCGAGCAGCGGGTAGGCCATCCACGCGATCTGCCGGCGGGCGGTCTCGTCTCCGGCTTTGAACCGGACGGCCAGCGACGCGATGGCCAGGAAGGTCGTGCCGACCGTCAAGGGCTCGATGACACGGCTGTAGAAGCCGTCCAGGCCCAGCACCAGGTCGAGGCCGAACGGGTTGGCGTGCTGGTAGGGCCCGAACCCGAACTCGCCGGGCAGCAGCATCAGGAACAGGACGTTGACCGCGATCAGCAGTACCGCCAGCACCAGGACCGGCCGCCACCGCTTCGACGGCACCCGCCCCGTCGGGAACAGCAGCGGCACCAGCATGATCAACGGCAGGAACTCGGGGACGTACGCCCATTTCGCCGCCCACCGCAGCAGCACGGCGCCCGGCAGTTCATGGACGACCGCCCACCGCGACAGCGGGATGCTGAGCCAGTACCCGGCGGCGAGCAGCCCGATCGACCAGACGAGACGTCCGACGACCAGGCCCGGCCTGCGGCTCAGCAGGAAGGCGCCGACCGTCGGATAGGTGAGCCCCATGACGCATTCGGGCCGGAACACCTGGTTGGTTCGGTATTCCGGCGGCAGGTCGTAGCGGAACCAGAAGGCGGCCAGAACGGCCGCGGGCCCGGCGAACGCGCCGAGCCAGAGCAGCCTCTTCATCAGGTGCCGAGACCCGCCTCGCGGGCCAGCACGATCGCCTGGGCCCGGTCGGCGACGTGCAGCTTCATGAAGATGTTCGAGACGTGGTTGCGGATCGTCTTCGGCGACAGGAACAGGGTCGCGGCGATCTCGCCGTTGTTGCGGCCCTGCGCGATCAGCTCGAGGACCTCGCGCTCCCGCTCGGTCAGCTCGGGGAACGCGGCCTGCTTCGGATCGGGCATGTCGGTGAAGTAGGTGAGCACCCGGCGGGCGATCTCAGGACCGTAGATGGCCTCGCCGGCGGCGACGGCGCGGACGGCGCGGGCGATCTCCTCGGCGCCGGACTCCTTCAGCAGGTAGCCGCGCGCGCCCGCGCGCATCGCGGCGAACACCGAGTCGTCGTCGCGGAACATGGTCAGCACCAGGACGCCGAGATGCGGCGAGGTGCGGGTGATCGTCCGGGTGGCCTCGATGCCGTTGCCGCCCGGCATGTGCAGGTCCATCACCACGACGTCGGGCTGGAGTTCGTGCGCCAGCGCGACGGCCGCGGGGCCGTTCTCCGCCTCGCCGACCACCTCGATCTCGAGCGCTTCGAGGAGGGCGCGCAGGCCCTGCCGGAACATCGGATGGTCGTCGGCGATGATCACGCGGATCTCGTCCACTTGGTGCCTCTTCTTGAGCGGGGGAGCAGGGGGGTCTCAGCGTGGGAGCAGGGGGAGCCTGGCGATCACAGCGGTGCCGCCGCCGGGACGCGGGCCGATCGTACAGACGCCGCCGACCTCGGCGGCGCGTTCGCGCATGGCGGCGAGCCCGGCCCCGTCGGGCCGTTCGGGCCGCAGCCCGGCGCCGGGGTCGGCGACGACCAGGTGCAGGGCGTCGGTGCCGCGGTTGAGCCGGACGAGCGCGGTCGGTGCGAGCGAGTGCCGTCGCACGTTGGCCAGGGCCTCCTGGACGATCCGGTAGGCCGCGACCTCGACCGCGGCGGGCAGCTCGGCCAGCTCACCGCCGATCTTGACCTCGACCTTGATCCCCACGACGCCTTCGGCGAGCCCGTGCACGGCCGCGGCGAGCCCGAGGTCGTCCAGGGCGGGCGGCCGCAGGTCGGCGACCAGTTCCCTGATGTCACCGATCGCGTCGGCGAGCCGTTTGCGCAGGTCGGCCAGGAGCGGCCCGATCTGTTCGGGAGCGGTGCCCATCGTCAGCCGGGCGGTGTCGAGTGCCATCGCGAGGCTGGCGAGCGTCGGCCCGAGCCCGTCGTGCAGGTCGTGCCGCAGCCGCCGTTTGTCCTCTTCGGCCGCCGCCACGATCCGCTCCCGCGACCGTTGCAGCTCACCGGCCCGCAGCTCATCACGAGGGGCCCGCCGCCGCGTCACGAAGACGCCCACGACGAGCCCCGCCAAGAACGCGACGAACCCGATGGCCATGCCCCACACCCTGCCGGTCCACCCGTCCCCTCACCAGGGACAGGTGTCCCGACCGCGTCAGGCCTTGGTCTCGACGTCCGGGCGGATCTTGCGCATCACGGTGGACAGCTCGGTCCAGCTCATCGAGGAGAGGCTGCCGCTCGACACGTCCGGGACGGCCATCAGGATGCCGACCGTGTAGTCGGTCGCCCAGTAGCACATCGGGATCGTGACGCTCGACGCCGTGATCTCGGCGCACTTGGCCGAGCCCGCGCCGCCCGACGAGGTCTCGTGCAGCGTGATCGAGGCGCCCGGAGTCCCGGTCAGGCCCCGCTCGAAGTCGCTGCCGCTGACCTTCTCCGTCGCGGTGATGCCGATGAAGGTGACGTTGCCCTTGCCGGTGGCGTAGGTGTTCGACACGACCGTGCCGGGGATCTTGCTGCCCGCCATCTGCTTGAAGCTGGACACGATCTGGTTGCTCGCGGCGTCGCCGGACGCGGTGTAACCGCCGGCGGTGGACGGCGCGGCGATCTTGTACTTGTCGCCTCCGCCGCCGGAGAGGGCGACGACCGCGACGACCGCGACGATGATCAGGACGACGGCGCCGCCCAGGATCAGCAGGAGGGGGCCCGCGCCGGAGCGGCGCGGCGGAGCCGGGCTGAACGGCGGCGGGGTCTGGGCGCCGTAGGGCTGGTTGAACGGCGGCGGGGTCTGCGGCTGGCCGTAAGGGGGCTGGGCCGGCTGACCGTAAGGGGGCTGCTGGCCGTAAGGCTGCTGCGGCTGCTGGGGCTGCCCGTAGGGCTGTTGCGGGGGCTGCTGGCCGTAAGGGGGCTGCTGACCATAGGGCGGCTGCTGGCCGCCGCCCTGGCCGGGCTGCTGGGGCGGAGGGGTCCAACCGCTCATGATGATCTCCGGGGTTACGCTGGGATGATTCGGGGGTTATTCTGGCCTATCCGGCGTTCTCTGTCTCTTCAGAGAGACGTTACGGCGCAGCCAGAGGTTCGGCACGCCCTAGAATCGGTTTCCGTGACCGAGTCCTCGTTGCCCACTCAATACGCGCCCGCCGAAGTCGAGGGAAAGCTCTACGAGCGTTGGACCTCGGCCGGTCTGTTCACCGCGGACCCGGCCCGTGACCCAGAAGCACCCGCCTACACGATCGTGATCCCGCCGCCCAACGTGACGGGTTCGCTGCACATGGGTCACGCGCTGGACCACTCGATCCAGGACACGCTGGTACGGCGGCGGCGGATGCAGGGCTACGAGGCGCTGTGGCTGCCGGGCATGGACCACGCCGGTATCGCCACCCAGAACGTCGTGGAGAAGCGGCTGCGCGCCGAGGGCAAGACCCGCCACGACCTGGGCCGTGAGGCGTTCCAGGCCGAGGTCTGGAAGTGGAAGGCCGAGTCCGGCGGCGCGATCCTCGGCCAGATGAAGCGGCTGGGCGACTCCGTCGACTGGTCGCGTGAGCGGTTCACCATGGACGAGGGCCTGTCCCGCGCCGTGCTGACGATCTTCAAGCGGCTCTACGACGACGAGCTGATCTACCGCGCCGAGCGGATCATCAACTGGTGTCCGCGCTGCCTGACCGCGCTGTCCGACATCGAGGTCGAGCACGCCGAGCGCGAGGGCGAACTCGTCTCGATCCGCTACACCGACGAGATCACGGTCGCCACCACCCGCGCGGAGACCATGCTCGGCGACACGGCCGTGGCCGTCCACCCGGGTGACGAGCGCTACGCCCACCTGGTCGGCACCGAGATCGAGCTGCCGCTGACCGGCCGCCGCATCCCGGTCGTCGCCGACGAGCACGTCGACCCCGAGTTCGGCACCGGCGCTGTCAAGGTGACCCCGGCGCACGACCCGAACGACTTCGAGATCGGCCGCCGCCACGACCTGCCGTCGGTGGTCGTCCTGGACGAGCACGCCCGCGTCACCGCCGACGGCCCGTTCAAGGGCATGGAGCGCTACGACGCCCGCGCCGAGGTCGTCGAGGCGCTGCGCCGCGAGGGCCGGATCGTCAAGGAGGTCCGCCCCTACAACCACGCCGTCGGCCACTGCTCGCGCTGCCAGACCGTCGTCGAGCCGCGCGTGTCGCTCCAGTGGTTCGTGAAGGTCGCGCCGCTGGCCAAGGCCGCCGGCGACGCCGTCCGCGACGGCAGCGTCACCATCGAGCCGGCCGAGCTGTCGCCGCGCTACTTCGCGTGGGTCGACAACATGCACGACTGGTGCATCTCCCGCCAGCTCTGGTGGGGCCACCGCATCCCCGTCTGGTACGGCCCGGATGGCGAGCAGGCGTGCTTCGGCCCCGACGAGGAGATCCCCGAGGGCTGGACCCAGGACGGCGACGTCCTCGACACCTGGTTCTCCAGCGCCCTGTGGCCGTTCTCCACCCTGGGCTGGCCCGACCAGACCGAGGACCTCAAGCGCTTCTACCCGACGTCCGTGCTGGTCACCGGCTACGACATCCTGTTCTTCTGGGTCGCCCGGATGATGATGTTCGGCCTGTACGCGATGGACGGCGTCGCGCCGTTCAAGACGATCTACCTGCACGGCATGGTCCGCGACCAGTTCGGCAAGAAGATGTCGAAGTCGTTCGGGAACGTGGTGAACCCGCTCGACTGGATCGAGTCCTACGGCGCCGACGCCACCCGGTTCACGCTGCTGCGCGGCGCGAACCCCGGCGGCGACGTCCCGGTGGCGGAGGAGTGGGCGCAGGGCTCCCGCAACTTCTGCAACAAGCTGTGGAACGCCACCCGCTTCGCGCTGATGAACGGCGCGCACGTCAACGGCCCGCTGCCGAGCGAGTACTCGACCGTGGACGGCTGGATCCTGTCCCGGCTCCAGACCGTCGTCCGGGACGTGGACCGCTACGTCGAGTCCTACGACTTCGCCAAGGCCGCCGAGACCCTCTACCACTTCGCGTGGGACGAGGTCTGCGACTGGTACCTGGAGCTGTCCAAGGTGCCGCTCGGCGCGGGCGGCGCGCCTGCCGAGGCCACCCGCCGGATCCTCGGCGAGGTCCTGGACAAGCTGCTCCGCCTGCTCCACCCGATGATCCCGTTCATCACCGAGGAGCTGTGGATCGCGCTGACCGGGCAGGAGACGGTCGTCCGGGCGCCGTGGCCGGTCGCCGATCCCGCCTTCGACGACGACAACGCCGAGGAGATCGTCGCGAGCCTGCAGCGGCTCGTCACCGAGGTCCGCCGGTTCCGGTCCGACCAGGGCCTCAAGCCGGGGCAGCGGGTCGCCGCGGTGCTGGAGTTCGGCGGTTCGCCGCTCCAGTACCACGAGGAGGCGATCCGGTCGGTCCTGCGGCTGACCACGCCGGACGGCTCCTTCTCGGCGACGGCCACGTTCCCGGCCGAGGGCGTCACGGTCAAGCTGGACACCTCCGGCGCGATCGACGTCGCCGCCGAGCGGGCCCGGCTCGAGAAGGACCTCGCGGCCGCCCGCAAGGACCTCGCGCAGACGACCGGCAAGCTCGGCAACGCCGACTTCGTCGCCAAGGCCCCCGAGGCTGTCATCAACAAGAACAAGGCCCGCCAGGCTGCCGCCGAGGCCGACATCACGCGGCTCGAAGGCCAGCTCGCGTCCCTTCCCGCGGGCTGACCTGCCCTCTTCGGCACCGCGCGAACTCCCCGGCGATCTGATCGCCGGGGAGCTCGCGTGCTTCTCAGGCGGCTCTCAGATACGGCTCATCGGCTGCTCAGAGCGGGTGCGCAGATTAGGAGCATGAGCGAAGATCGGAATATCGGAACGCCTGAGGAAGTCCCCGCCGTGCCCGGACCTGGCGAGCCGGCCGCGCCGCAGCCCGCCGGCCGCAGATTCGGCAGGGTGCTCAACGGCTCCGTCGCCGGGATCGTGGCCGCCGGGGTGATCGGCGGGCTGGTCGGCGGCGGGATCGTCGCGTTCGTCGACCAGGACGGACGTCCGGACCGGCCCGGCTTCCACCGCCAGGCCGACCAGAACGGCCCGCCCTTCCGGCGCGGTCAGGGCTTCGACCGCGGCCCGCAGGGCGACCCGCGCCAGAATCAGCAGCAGACACCCCAGGACGGGCAGAGCGGGCCGTCGCAGGGCGGGAGCACGGACGTCCCGAGCTGATCGGCCGGGTTCGCGGCGCGGCGAGCCGCCGGGCCCGGAGGCCGGGCGGCTCGGAGCCGATAATCTCGGGGGGTGACTGACTATCGGGGCGCGGTGGGCGCGATCATGGCGCGGGGCGTCGAGTGGGAGTTCGATCCGACGCTGGAGCGGATCCAGGACCTCCTTGATCTGCTGGGATCTCCGCAGAACGCCTGTCCGGTGATCCTCGTCGCCGGCACCAACGGCAAGTCGTCGGTCGCGCGGATGATCGACTCGCTGCTGAGCGAGCGCGGGCTGCGGGTCGGCCGGTTCACCTCGCCGCATCTCGTGGAACTGCGCGAACGCATTTCGATCGACGGCGAGCCCCTCTCCGAGGAGCAGTTCGCCGAGGTTTATGCGGATATCGCGCCTTATCTCGAAATGATCGACGGTAAGCACCCGGTGCGGCTCTCGTTCTTCGAGACGCTGACCGCGATGGCCTACAGCGCCTTCGCCGACGCCCCGGTCGACGTCGCCGTCGTCGAGATCGGGATGGGCGGCGCGTGGGACGCCACCAACGTGGTCTCGCCGGTCGTCTCGGTCGTCACCCCGATCGGGCTCGACCACACCGACTACCTCGGCGACACCCTCCAGGACATCGCCGTGGAGAAGGCCGGCGTGATCAAGGAAGGGTGTGTGGCGGTCCTGGCCCAGCAGGAGCTGGAGGCCGCCGAGGTGCTGCTGCGCCGGGCCGCCGAGGTCGGGGCCCAGGTCGTCCGGGAGGGCATCGAGTTCGGCGTGGTCCGGCGCGAGGTGGCCTTCGGCGGCCAGCAGCTCGATCTGCGCGGCATCCACGGCGAGTACGACGAGGTGTTCCTGCCGCTGTTCGGTGAGCACCAGGCCGCCAACGCCGTCGTCGCTCTGGCCGCGGTCGAGGCGTTCGCGAGCGGCGCGCCGACGGCGGGCCCGCTGGACCCCGACGAGGTGACGCGCGGCGTCACCGTCTCCGACTTCGAGGGCGACGGCAAGCTCGACCCCGCGCTGGTCCGCGAGGGTTTCGCGAAGGTCACCTCGCCCGGACGGCTGGAGGTGGTCCGCACCGGCCCCACGGTCATCCTGGACGCCGCGCACAACCCGGCCGGGATGGCCGCGACCGTCAAGGCGCTGACGGAGTCGTTCGGCTTCAACCGCCTCATCGGCGTGGTGGCGGCGGCCGCCGACAAGGACGTCACCGCCATGCTGGAGTATCTGGAACCGGTCCTCGAAGAGCTGGTCGTCACCCGGAACTCCTCGCCGCGCGGTCTCGCGCCCGCGGACCTGGCCGATCTGGCCGTCCCGCTGTTCGGCGCGGAGCGCGTGCACGTCGCCGAACGTCTCGACGACGCCATCGACCAGGCCATCGCCCTGGCCGACGACGCCCCCGACCTCATCTCCTCCGGGGTCGTCATCACCGGTTCCGTGGTCACGGCGGGCGACGCCCGGCTCCTGCTGCGCGTCACCTGATCTCCGGGTTCTCCCGTGCATAGGGGCTGGTCACGGGGGGATCGGGGGTGGCGGTAGGTTGGGTGCCGGTCCGGTGGAACGAGTGAAGGTGTTGTGATGCGGCGGCTCTGCGCGATGATCTTGACCTGTGAGGCGATCATTCTGGCGCTGGCGATTCCGGTGGCGATCGCGGTCGGTGACACCGGCGGCGCGGTCGCCGGAGGCGTCGGCGGTGGGCTGGCCGTGCTGGCGCTGCTGCTGGCCGGAACCCTCGGACGTCCGTGGGGCGTCGCGGCGGCGACCGGATTCCAGGTCCTGGTGCTCGCCACCGGGTTCTTCGTGCCGACCATGTTCATCCTCGGCGTTCTTTTCGGCGGGCTGTGGGGTTATGCCCTTTGGCTCGGAAAGAACGTGGAGAACGCGCAACCCCGCTAAATTGACGGCTTCGGGAGGGCATCCGAAGCCGAAAGCCGTCCGTGTTATGGACGCCATTTTCTTCTTTCTCGGAAATCGGCTGGGTGTCGGTTTTAGGGGAGAAGTCTGTGAATCCATCTGTTCCGTTCGGGTCCAGGGGGCCGCTGGCGGCGCTGGTGCGCTGCGCGCCCCTGATCGTCGCGCTGACCGCCGTCCCGGTGGCCGTGCTGGTCGGCCAGAACCCCCTCGTCTACTACGCCGAGGCGGCGGCCCGCGACCTCGGCGGGGGAGTGTTCGGCGTCGTCCAGGCCGCGAACCGCGCGCTGCCCGCGCTGCTCGCGCTCGGCCTGCTCGGCGCGGTCGCCGTCCGACGGTGGGCGGCG
>NZ_BAAGZI010000251.1:0-8852 GCF_054778695.1 Actinocorallia lasiicapitis | reverse complement strand
CCCCCACCCACCAATTGACCACCCACACCACGCAAGCCGTCCAACCATCTGGCCCAAGACGGCTTCCCGATCAAGGAGCGCGGCACGGAGTCCCCCTGGACGGCTTGGGCCGGTGGCGTGGAAGGCCACTCGCGCGCTTCCGGCAGCAGCCGGACGTTCCCCGTCGACCAGTCGACCTGCGGGGTCGGCTCGTCCACGTGCAGGGTCTTGGGAATCCGGGATGCCGGGGTGTTCTGGTTTGGGATGGGAGGGAGCTGTCTGGGATGAGCGGCTGCGGGCTGTTTGGATGAGTTGGGAAGGTTGGATGAGGTCGGGTTGGTTTCGGTGAGTTGGAAGGGGAGTTGGGTGGAGGGGGAGGGCGGGTTGGACGAGCGGGAGCGGCGGTGGCGGTTGGTGCTCGGAGGGGAGGAGAAGCTGGAAGGGCAGGACGGGCGGGTCGATGCCGCGTTGGAGGCCGTGTACGGGGCCGGGCGGCGGGGTGGGTTGAAGGGGTCGGCGCCGCAGGTGGCGCGGTGGCTCGGGGAGATCAGGGAGTTCTTTCCCGCCTCGGTGGTAACGGTGCTGCAGCGGGACGCGGTGGAGCGCCTCGACCTGGCGCAGCTCCTGGCCGAACCGGAGCTCCTGGACGCCGTCGAGGCCGACGTTCAGCTCGTCGGGACCCTCCTGGCGCTCGGCACGGTGCTGCCCGACCGGGCACGGGAGTCGGCCCGCGCCGTCGTCAGGAAAGTGGTCAGAGAGGTCGAGGAGCGGCTCGCGGAGAAGACCCGCTCGCTGGTCGGCGGGGCCGCCGATCGGGCGGCGCGACGGCAGCGGCCGAGACGCGCCGCCGACATCGACTGGGACGGGACGATCCGCGCGAACCTCCGGCACTACCTCCCCGACCGGGGGACGATCATTCCGGAGCGGCTGGTCGGGCACGGCCGGACCAGGCAGGGGACCCGGCGCGAGGTGGTGCTCTGCGTGGACCAGAGCGGGTCGATGGCGTCGTCGGTGGTCTATGCGGGGATCTTCGGTTCGGTGCTGGCGTCGATCGGATCGCTGCGCACGTCGTTCGTCGCGTTCGACACGGCCGTCGCCGATCTGACCGGCGAGCTCCACGACCCCGTCGGGCTGCTGTTCGGCACCAGTCTGGGCGGCGGCACCGACATCGGGCGGGCTCTCGCCTACGCGCGCGGCCTCATCACACGGCCCGCCGAGAGCGTCGTCGTCCTGATCAGCGATCTGTTCGAGGGCGCGCCGCGCGAGGAGATGCTGCGGCGCGCGGCCGCGATGACCCGCGACGGCATCCGGATGATCGTGCTGCTGGCGCTGTCCGACGACGGCACCCCCGCCTACGACCACGAGAACGCCGCGGCGCTGGCCGCGCTCGGCATCCCGGCGTTCGGCTGCACCCCCGACCGCTTCCCCGATCTGATCGCCGCCGCGCTGGAGGGCGGCGACCTGTCCGCCTTCGCCCCCTGATCGGGCGAGATCTTCAGGCGAGGGCGGACAGGAGCAGGGGCAGTGCGGCACGCAGCTCACGACGCCAGTAAGGCCAGCGGTGTGTGCCGTCGTACAGGTGGACGGTCGCGGGAACGGCGAGTTTCTTGAGTTTGTCGGCGTACATCGCGGTGGCCTGGTGGACGACCCGTTCGATCGCGTCGGGCTCGGTGTGCGACGTGTCGAGCGGCCCTGGCGCGCCCGTCCCCGCTGACAGGTACAGCCGCACCCCCGACACCTGGGTGACGAGGTCGAACGGGTTGTGCTGCCGCCAGATCGGCCGCTGGGCGTGCGGGTGGCCGAAGACCGACCGCCAGTCGGCGTTCCGGCAGCCGATCTCCATGGTCAGCCGGAACAGGTCGACCGGGTCGAGCGCGCCGGGGTTCTCGTGCAGCAGATGCAGCGGCCCGCTGAAGGAGGCGGCGGCCCGGAACATTCCGCGGTGGCGCGCGGCATAGGACAGCGCGCCGAATCCGCCCGCCGAATGCCCCGCGACGGCCCGTGCCTCCCCGGCCCGATATCCGCGTTCGAGAATCTGCGCGAGTTCGACGAGATGGAAGGTCTCCCACTTCGGCGGCCCGCCGGCGCCGCCATTCCACCAATCGCCGTAGGTGGCGCACGGCCCCGCCCCCGGCATGACGACGAGTACGTCGGCGTCGGCGGTCAGCGCGTCGACATCGGTCTCGGTGCTCCACGCGGTGTGGTCGCCGTTCAGCCCGTGCAGCAGCCAGAGGGCGGGCCAGGTGCGGTGGGCGTCGCGCGACCAGCCGGCCGGCAGCAGCAGCCGGACCTGCCCTTTTCCGCCGAGTGCGGGCGAGGCGATGGTCAGGTCGAGGATCCTCCGGCCGGTCCTGCGTTCCCCGACCACCCGGGCCCCGTCGTCGGCGGACGGGGTCGGGGCTCTGGCCGGTCCGCCCGGCGCTATCGTCGCCGCCACCGCCGTGAGGGCGGCCGCGCCCGCCCCGAGCCACATCGCTCGCCGCATATTCCGCCCTCGGCAATTCTCTCGCGCCTGGATTACGGAGTGTTCCCAGGTCGGCGCGGTGACGCACCGCTTCCACCCTACATATAGGATGCAAAGCACGGGAATTGCGCAGCGTATTCGAGCGCTGACCGAACGTCGGGCAAAGGGAACGGAAATGCGCTCCAAAGCAGAACTCGACGCGCTGATCCGCCGGGAGCGCAGAGCGGTCCTGATCGTCAACACCCGGTCGCGGCGCGGCCGGAAGCTCCACCCCGAGGCCGTCCGGCTGCTGGAGCGGGCCGGGTTCACCTTCACCCGCCGGTTCCCCGTCACCGATCCGAGCACGCTGCCGTCGGTGTTCGCCGAGGCGCTGGCCGACGCGCCCGACCTGATCATCGTGGGCGGCGGCGACGGCACCCTGAAAGAGGCCGTCCGTCATCTCGCCCACCGCGACGTCGCCCTCGGCCTGCTGCCGCTCGGCACCACCAACAACTTCGCGCGCGGGCTGCTGCTCCCGCTCGACCTGCCCGGCGCCGTCGGAGTGATCGCCGAGGGGAAGGTCGCCGACGTCGATCTCGGTGAGCTCGATCCGCTGGACGGCGGCCCCACCGAGATCTTCGCGAACATGGTCAGCCTCGGCCTGTCCGTCCGGGTGGCCGGTACGGTGCCGCACCGGCTCAAGCGCGTGGTGGGCCGGGCCGCCTACCTGCTGACGGCGCTGCGCCTCCTCCCCCGCCACCGCCCCTTCGACGCCACCGTGACGATCGACGGCGCCACCCACGAGCTGACCACGCACCAGCTCAACGTGGCGAACGGCAGCCACCACAGCGGCCGGCCGATCGCCCGCGACGCCAGCCCCGACGACCGGCTGCTGGCGGTCTACCGGCTGGGCGGCTCCGCGCGGCTGCGCCTGCTGTCGGCGACGGCACGCCATGTCCTGACCGGCCACCGCAGGACCCTCGCCGAGCCCGCGTTCCTGACGACCGGCGAGGTCACCGTGGCGACCGACCCGCCGATGGCCGTCGACGTGGACGGCGAGCTGCGCGCCCGCACCCCCGTCCGGGTGCGCCTGCTCGGCAACGCCCTGCGCGTCATGGTGCCCCGCCACTTCACCGACACCTGATCCCGGCGACGCGCCGGAGCATCCCGCCGGGCACCGCCATTGGACACCCGCCGGGAAAGCCAACAAGATGCGTAAGTGGGTACTTTTAGGGTTGCGATCATCGGGGCGGGCTTCGGCGGCATCGGGCTGGCCGTCCTGCTGAAACGGGAGAACGTCCCGTTCGTCGTCCTGGAGAAGGCCGACTCCGTGGGCGGTACCTGGCGCGACAACACCTATCCGGGCGCCGCGTGTGATGTTCCTTCGCATCTGTACTCCTTCTCGTTCGAACGGAAGACGGACTGGTCGCGCCGCTACGCCGAGCAGCCCGAGATCCTCGGCTACCTGCGGCACTGCGTCACCGCCTACGGCCTGGAGGAACACCTGCGGCTCGGCACCGAGGTCGCGGGCGCCGAGTTCCGTGACGGCCGCTGGCACCTCGACACCTCGTCCGGCCCCGTGACGGCCGAAGTCCTCGTCTCGGCGTGCGGCCAGCTCAACCGCCCCGCGATCCCCCAGCTTCCCGGCCTGGAGACCTTCACCGGGACCTCCTTCCACAGCGCCCGCTGGAACCACACCCACGACCTCACCGGACGCGAGGTGGCCGTGATCGGCACGGGGGCCAGCGCGATCCAGTTCATTCCCCGGGTGGCGGAGCGGGCCGCGAAACTCACCGTCTACCAGCGGACCGCGCCGTACGTGATCCCGAAACCCGACCATGCCTACGGCCCCACCGCCCGGCGGCTGCTCAGCGCGCTCCCCTTGCTGCACGACCTGGACCGGCTCCGCACCTACCTGTACTTCGAGGCCCGCGCCCTCGGCTTCATCACCTGTCCCCCGGCCCTGAAGCTGATGGGGCGCTCGTTCCGGCGCTCGCTGCGCAAGGCCGTGCCCGACCCCGAACTCCGGCGACGGCTCCACCCCGACCACCCCCTCGGCTGCAAACGCGTGCTGATCTCCGACGACTACTATCCGGCCCTGCTCCGGCCGAACGTCGAACTCGTCACCGAGCCTGTCAAAGAGGTACGACAGAACGCGCTCGTCACCGAGGACGGCCAGGTCAGAACCGCCGACACGATCATCTTCGGCACCGGTTTCCGCGCCACGGACTTCCTCGCCCCCATGACGATCCGCGGCCGTGACGGACGCGAGCTGACCGAGGAGTGGCGGGACGGCGCGCACGCCCATCTCGGCCTGACCGTCCACGGCTTCCCGAACCTGTACCTGCTCTACGGACCGAACACCAACCTCGGCCACAACAGCATCGTGTACATGCTGGAGAGCCAGTTCGCCTACGTCATGGCCTGCCTCCGCACCGGCCGCACGCTGGAGGTGCGCCGCGACGTCCAGAGCGCGTTCAACGACGATCTGCAGCGGCGGATGAAGGGCACGATCTGGAACTCCGGCTGCACGAGCTGGTATCAGACGGCGGACGGGAAGCACGTCAACAACTGGCCCGGCTACACCTTCGCCTACCGGCGTGCCACCCGGCGTCCCGATCCGCGCCATTTCTCCGTAGGGTAGGCGTATGCCTACAGCACTGATCACCGGGGCCACCGCGGGCATCGGCGCCGCGTTCGCCCGCCGCCTCGCCCGGGACGGCCTGGATCTGGTCCTGGTCGCCCGCGACGAGAAGCGCCTCACCGAGTCCGCCGCCGACCTGCGGGACAAGTTCGGGATCGCGGTCGAGGTACTGCCCGCCGACCTCGCCGACGACACCGGGATCGCCCGGGTCGAGGAACGGCTCCGCGACGGCGTCGACCTGCTCGTCAACAACGCCGGCTTCGGCAACCAGGGCACGTTCATGAACGTCCCGGTCGAGGACGAGCTGCGGATGCTCAAGGTGCACTGCGAGGCCGTCCTGCGGCTGACGTACGCGGCGCTGCCCGGGATGCGTGAGCGCCACCGCGGCGGGATCATCAACGTGGCGTCGGTCGCGGCGTTCTTCTCGCGCGGCACCTACTCGGCGTCGAAGGCGTGGGTGGTGTCCTTCAGCGAGGGCATCGCGCCGGACATCCAGGATCCGAACGTCAAGGTGATGGCGCTCTGCCCGGGTTTCGTGCACACCGAGTTCCATGAGCGGGCCGGGATGGACACCGCGAAGGTCCCGAACGCGCTCTGGCTGGACGCCGACGACGTCGTGGACACGGCGCTCGCCGATCTCCGTCGCGGTCTGTCGGTCAGCGTGCCCGATATCCGCTACAAGGCGATGGTCGGTTTGGGAAAGTTCATCCCGAGGAATCTGTCTTCCCGGTTGTCCTCCCGCACGGGCAGACGGTACGACTAAGCAACATGCGACTCACCCCCCTCATGGTCGGCGCGCTCCTCCTGAGCGCCACGACCCTCACCGCAGCACCCGCGCAGGCCATCGTCGGCGGCCAGGCCGTCAAAGCCAAGAGCTACCCGTGGGTCGCCGCCCTCACCTCCCCGGTGGCGTTCGTGCGCCCCGGCGGGCACTTCTGCGGAGGCGTGCTGGTCAAGCCGAACAAGGTACTGACGGCCGCGCACTGCGCCCGCCAGTTCAAGTACATCCCGGGCAGCCTCAGCGTGACGTTCGGCAGGTCCGACCTGGCCAAGAAGAAAGGCGGCACGACGGTCAAGGTGAAGAAGGTCTGGATCCATCCGAAGTACCGCCAGACCGACTTCAACGGGATCGACGTGGAGCACAACGATGTCGCCGTCCTCACCCTCACCAAGAAAGTGAAGATCAAGCCGGTGGAGCTCGGCGATCTCACCGGTGCGAAGGCGTACGTGCTGGGCTGGGGCGAGACCAGGAAACTCAAGGTCACCGATGTGAGGCTCCGCAAGGCGCATGTTCCGCTGGTGCCGGCGGAGGACTGCCGCAAGGCCTACGGCGGCAGCCTGGACGACGGCATGACGTGCGCGGGCTCACCGAAGGCCGACACCTGCCGGTTCGACAGCGGCGGCCCCCTCGTCGTGACCGTCAAGAAGAAGGTCCGGATCCAGGGCCGGCTCGAGGACCGCTGGGTGCCGCGCGTCGTCGGCCTGACGAGCTGGGCGAAGGGCTGCGCGCAGCCCGGCTATCCGGGTGTCTACGCGAAGGTCTCCACGTTCCTCGATACCCTCAAGAAACAGCTCTGACCTGACGATTCGGTAGTATCGGCTCGTGCCGGAGCCCAAGTTCGAAGTCCAGATGCTCGCCGACCGCGTCATGATCAAGGCCGACAAGGACGGCGAGCGCACGTCCAGCTCCGGCATCGTCATCCCGGTGACGGCCGACCAGTCCAAACTGCTGGCCTGGGGCGAGGTCTGCGGCACGGGCCACCACGTCCGCACCGTCAAGGTCGGTGACCGGGTCCTGTTCCACCCCGAGGACCAGCTCGAAGTCGAGCTCCAGGGCACCACCTACCTCGTCATGCGCGAACGCGATCTTCACGCCGTCGCCAACGAGCGCCCCGAACACGGCACCGGCCTCTACCTCTGACGCCACGGGCCGCGCTGCCCGGATATACGGCGTCTATACCGGTCTGAGCTTGTCTTTCGGTGGCCGGCGACGAAGTGCGCCGGGCGGACGAGAGGAGTTCACGTGGTTCAGAAACGTCGCATCGCGGTGGCGGGACGGGGCCCGCTGGTCGAAGTCGCGCAGTAGAGCAGGCGGCTTGGGGGCGCGTCGTGGGACACGCCGGGTTGCGCGGCCAGCCTTGGACAGAGTCGTCCATGTTGCGGGGGCGGTCGCGCAGCCAATATTGGCTGGTGGATTTTCGGGTTTTGGGATCGTTGCGGGTGATGTGTGACGGGGTGCCCGTCGAGGTGGGTTCCGCGCCCAAGGTCAGGCTGGTTCTGGCGGCGTTGCTGGCGAGGGGTGACCGGCGCGCGTCGCTCGGCTGGCTCGAGACGGTCGTGTGGGGTGAGGACCCGCCCCGCTCGGCCCGGCGCAACCTGCAGCTCTACGTGTACCAGTTGCGGCGGGTGCTCGGCGCGGAGACGATCGACGGCCACCCCGACGGCTACACGCTGGTCACCGGCGGGGACTCCGACGCGCAGCGGTTCGAGCGGCTCGCCGCCGAGGGCCGTCGTGCCGGTGACGACGCGGCGGCGATGGAGCTGTTCCGCCGGGCGCTGGACGCCTGGGACGGACCCGCGTTCGCCGAGTTCCTCGACAGCGCTCCGATCGCCGCCGAGGCCGCCCGCCTCGAACAGGAACGGCAGTCCTGCGTCGAGCTCTGGGCGGAGGCGGGGCTGCGTCTCGGCCGGGCCAGGGAGGTCGTCGCCGAGCTGACCGAGCTGACCGACGCCCAACCGCACCGCGAGGCGGCAGTCGGGCTCCAGCTGGTCGCGCTGCACCGGACCGGTCGCCGGGACGAGGCGCTGGAGACCTACCAGCGGTTCCGCAAGCGGCTGGCCGACGACCTCGGTCTGGACCCCGGTCCCGCGCTGGTGCGGCTGCACGAAGCGATCCTCGGCGGCGACCGCACCGTGCGCTGGCCGATCGCCGCCCCGCCGCCGCCCGCCCCGGTCACGCCCGGCGGGCCCTACCGGGGCCTCGTCGCCTACCAGGCCGTCCACCGGGAGTGGTTCTTCGGGCGTCAGCGGCTCACCGACCGGCTGCTCGAACTCGTGGAGGCGCACCGGCTGGTCGGGGTGTCCGGGGCGTCGGGCAGCGGCAAGTCGTCGCTGCTGCGGGCTGGGCTGATCCCGCACGCGCCGGGCATCCTGCTCACTCCGGACAAGCGCCCGCTGCTCTCCCTCGCCCTCGCGCTGGAGCAGCTGACCGGTCTGGAGCCCGAGCGCCTCGCGAAGGTGCTCAGGGAGCGTCCGGGTGAGCTCGCCGGACGGCTGAGCGGGCGTCCCCTGATCGTCGTCGACCAGTTGGAGGAGATCTACACGCTCTGCCCCGACGTCGGCGAGCGGACGGCGTTCCTGTCCGCCCTCCTCGGGCTGGGCGACTCCGCGAGGGTCGTGCTCGGCGTCAGAGCCGACTTCCTCGCGAGGCTGAGCGAGCGGCACGACGTCGTCGACGCGCTCAACACGGCCCATCTGATCGTCGGGCCGCCCTCCCCCGACGAGCTGCGGGAGATGATCTGCGGGCCGGCCGAACGCGCGGGGCTGGCCGTGGAGCCCGCGCTGGTCGCGACCGTCCTCGCCGAAGCGGGCCGGGAGCCGGGGGCGCTTCCGCTGCTGTCCCACGCTCTGCGCGAGACCTGGCGCAGGCGCGACGGCGACGACCTGACCCTCGCCGCCTACCGCGAGGCCGGCGGGGTGAGCGGCGCGATCACCGAGACCGCCGAACGCGTCCACGACGGGTTCGACGCCCAGGGGCGGCGGGCCGCGCGCCTGGTGTTCCTGCGG
>NZ_BAAGZI010000250.1:0-8899 GCF_054778695.1 Actinocorallia lasiicapitis | reverse complement strand
GACATCGCCAGGACCGACCCGCGGCTGCTGATGGTGGCGGGCGCGACCGATCTGCTGGTGCCGACGGCCGAGGTCCTGGCCCTGCGGGACAGGCTGGCCGGGGCGGGCGTGACGGTTGCGGAGGCGTCGTCGTTCCGGATGGGCCACGCCCTGGCCGCCGAACCGGGCCGCGAACCCAGACCGCCGATCCCCGCGGCCGTCAGCGTGGACGCGGCGCTGACCGACTGGTTCCGCCGCCACCTGTCGACGCACACCCCCAAGACGACCAGACCACTCGTCGTCAACCTCTCCTAAGCGAACCTCTCCTAGGCGAGCACGGAACGCAGGACCTCGACGGTGCGGGTGATCTCATCTTCGGTGATGTAGTAGTGCGGGGAGGCCCGGACGCGCAGCCGCGGCCGGGGCCCTTCGTCGTACCGGAAGGTCTGCTCCGACACCCGGACGACGACGCCCCTGGCGGCCAGCGCGGCCACCAGCCGCTCCGCCCCGACCGTCGCATGGCTGAAGGTGACGATCGCGCTCTTGTGCTCGCCCCGGTCGTGGACGGTGATCCCCGGCACGTCGGCCAGCCCGGCCCTGAGCGCGGACGCCAGATATCTGACCTGGGTCGAGATCGCCTCGAGCCCGAGGCTCATGGCGTACCGGGCGGCCTCGGCGAGGGCGAGCTGCCCGGCGATGGAGCGTTCCCAGGACTCGAACCGGCGGGCGTCGTCACGGAACGTGAAGGTGTCGGGCCCGGTCAGGTCGGCGGAGTGCAGGTCGATGACGGCCGGATCGAGCTGCTCCATGATCGTCCGCCGGACGTACAGGAAGCCGGTGCCGCGAGGGCCGCGCAGGAACTTCCGGCCCGCCGTGGACAGCACGTCGCACCCGATCGCCTCGACGTCGATCGGGTACTGGCCGACGGACTGGCAGGCGTCCAGCAGGTAGAGGGCGTCGTGGGCGCGGGCCAGCCGGCCGACTTCGGCGGCCGGGTTGATCAGCCCGTCGTGGGTGGGCATGTGGTTGAGGGCGACGAGCCGGGCGCCGCCGCGGGCGAGGGAGCGTTCCAGGGCGTCGAGGTCGATGGTGCCGTGGGCGTCGTCGGGGATCACCTCGACGGTCGCGCCGTGCCGCCGGGCCGCCTGCACGTAGGCGAGCGCGTTGCTGTTGTACTCGCTGGTCGTGGTGAGGATTCTGTCGCCCGGTTTGAAGGGGATCGAGTAGAAGGCCCGGTCGAAGGCGTGGGTGGCGCTCTCCATGAACGCGATCTCGCCGGGGGCCGCGCCGATCAGCCGGCCGAGGTCGGCGTACCCCTGTTCCAGCCGGTCGCGGACGGTGTCGGCGGCCTCGTAGCCGCCGAGCTCCGCCTCGAGGGTGAGGTGCGTCACCATCGTGTCGAGGACGGGCCTGGGCGTCAGCGACGCCCCCGCCGCGTTGAGGTGGATTCCCCCGGCCACTCCGGGGGTGTCCTGACGGATCGCGGCGATGTCCACGGGAGTCCTTTCGCTGCTGAATGCCCGAACCAGGATAAAGCGCACGGCATCCTAGGAGGCATGATGCGCAGATCGATCGCTTTCGGGGCGGCCGCGGCCCTCCTGCTCACCGGCTGTTCGACCTCCGGCGAGAAGGCCGGTTCCGGCACGCCCGACGAGCCGGTCACGATCGCGTTCGGCGGCGACGTCCACTTCGCGGGCGATCTGGCCGCCCGGCTCCAGGACCCGGCGACGGCCCTCGGCCCGATCAAGGAGCAGCTCGCCAAGGCCGATCTGGCCATGGTCAATCTGGAGACGGCCGTCACGGACCGGGGCACCCCGGCCGCCAAGCAGTTCACCTTCCGCGCCCCGGCGAGCGCGTTCGACGCGTTGAAGGGCGCCGGGGTCGACGTGGCGACCATGGCCAACAACCACGCCCTCGACTACGGCCCCGAAGGGCTCCAGGACTCCCTGGCCGCGGCCCAGAAGTCCGGGCTGCCCGTGGTCGGGATCGGGAACAACGCGGCCGAGGCGTTCCGCCCGTACGTCGCCGAGGTCAAGGGCAGCAGGATCGCGTTCTTCGGCGCGACCCAGGTGCTCGACGACAACCTGGCCACCGCCTGGACGGCCACCGACGCCCAGGCCGGGATGGCCTCCGCCAAGGACCCGGCCCGGCTGATCGCGGGCGTCAAGGCCGCGGCCGCCGAGTACGACACGGTGATCGTCGACCTGCACTGGGGCGTCGAGCGGCAGAGCTGCCCGTCCACCGATCAGAAGACCCTGGCCCAGCAGCTCGTGGACGCGGGCGCGGACGCCGTGGTCGGCAGCCACGCGCACGTCCTCCAGGCCGGAGGCTTTCTGAAGAGTGACAAGTACGTCCACTACGGGCTGGGGAACTTCCTCTTCTACAACCACAGCGGCCCGACCGCGCAGAGCGGCGTGCTGACGCTCACCGTCAGCGGCCACTCGGTGCAGAACGCCGACTGGGCGCCGGCCGTCCTGGAGGGCGGGCTGCCGCGGCCGCTGACGGGCGCACCGGCGCAGAACGCCTATATCGCCTGGCAGGCGCTGGGCGGTTGCGCGGGCTTCCCGCAGCAGACCCCGTAGTTCTGGCATCCTTGCCCCCGACCACGACCAGCTTGAGGAGCCCTCGGATGCGGACGAAGATCATGCTCGGGACGGCGCTCGGCGCCGCGCTGGCGCTGTCGGCCTGCAGCAGCTCCGAAGGGAACAACGCGGCCGAAGGCCAGACCTCCAACCCGCCGAAGCCCAGCAAGAGCGCACCGGCCGCGCCCGAGACCGTCAAGGAGCCGTTCGTCATCGCGTTCGGCGGCGACACCCACTTCGAGGGCAACCTCAGGGCGCGGCTCGGCCTGAAGAAGGACGCCCTCGGCCCGATCTCCGCGACGCTCCGCAAAGCCGACCTCGCCGTCGTCAACCTGGAGACCGCGATCACCACGGGCGGCACCCCCGCGCCCGCCAAGCAGTTCACCTTCCGGGCCCCGGCCAGCGCGTTCGCCGCGCTCAAGGGTTCGGGCGTCGACGTGGTGACCATGGCCAACAACCACGGCATGGACTACATGGAGACCGGGCTGCGCGACTCCCTCAAGGCGATCAAGCGGACCGGTTTCCCGACCGTCGGCATCGGCAAGAACGCCGACGAGGCATACCGGGCCTGGCACACGACCGTGAAGGGGAACAAGGTCGCCGTCATCGGCGCGACCCAGGTCCTCGACGACCACCTCATCCCCGCCTGGACCGCCACCGCCACCAAGGGCGGCCTGGCCAGCGCGAAGGTGCTGCCGCCGCTGCTCAAGTCGGTGCAGGCGGCCCGCGCGACCTCCGACGTGGTCGTGGTCGACCTGCACTGGGGGCAGGAGCTGTCGGCCTGCCCGCTGCCCCGCCAGCAGGAGCTCGCCGGCCAGCTCATCGACGCGGGCGCCGACATCGTGGTCGGCAGCCACGCCCACATCCCGCTCGGCGGCGGCTACCTGAAGGGCCGGTACGTCCACTACGGGCTCGGCAACTTCGTGTTCTCCTCGGCCAACGGGCAGACCGCCAACTCCGGGGTCCTGCTGCTGAAGGTCGACGGCCGCAAGGTCACCAAATCGGTGTGGAAGCCGGCCCGGATCTCCGCGGGCCTGCCCTACCCGATGAAGGGCGCGGCCGCGAAGGCCGAGACGGCCCGCTGGAACGGCCTGCGCGGCTGCACCGGCCTCAAGCCGGGCGCCTAGCCGTGTAGTACTAGACCCAGCCCTGTGCCTGGGCTTTCTGGACGGCCTCGATCCGGTTGCGCGCGCCCACCTTCTGGATGGCCGTCGACAGGTAGTTCCGGACGGTGCCCTCCGACAGGTGGAGCGCGGCGGCGATGTCGCCGATCGACGATCCGTCGCGGCCCGCGCTGAGGACGTCCCGTTCGCGCGGCGACAGGGGGTTCGGGCCAGCGCTGAGCGCCGCCGCGGCCAGCGCCGGATCGATCACCCGCTCGCCCCGCAGGACCCGCCGGATCGCGGCCGCCAGCTCCTCGGCCGGGCTGTCCTTCACCAGGAACGCCGCCGCGCCCGCCTCCATGGCGCGACGCAGATAGCCGGGCCGCCCGAACGTCGTCAGGATCATGACCTGGCAGGTGGGGACGGCCGCCCTGATCTCGGCGGCGGCGGTCAGCCCGTCCTTCTCCGGCATCTCGATGTCGAGCAGCGCCACATCGGGCCGCACCTCGACGGCCAGCGCGACGGCCTCGGCGCCGTTCGCGGCCGTCCCGACGACCTCCAGGTCGTCTTCGAGCCCCAGCAGGGTGGCCAGAGCGCCCCGGACCATGCCCTGGTCCTCGGCGAGCATCACACGGATCACAGGGAGACTTTAACGGCGAATCCCCCACCGGGGCGGGGTCCGGCGACGACGGTTCCGCCGGTCGACTCGACGCGTTCGCGCAGGCCCGTCAGCCCGTTGCCGGGCGTGAACCCCGCCGCGCCGCCGCCGTCGTCGGCGATGTGCGCGACGGAGCCGGCGACCTCGATCGTGCAGGTCGCGGCCTGGGAGTGCCGGACCACGTTGGTGACGGCCTCCCGGACCACCCACGCGAACAGGGCGTCCTGTTCGGCGGGGAGCGGGGTGCCGCTGGTCCTGACGGTCGGGGTGATCCCGGCGGCGGCGAGCACGGCCCGGCAGGAGTCGAGCTCCTCGGCCAGGGTCCGCTGCCGGTAGCCGGACACGGTCTCCCGGACGTCGGCGAGCGCCTCCCGCGCCACCTTGTTGATGTCGCGGACCTCCAGCTCGGCCTTGGCCGGGTCCTTGACGGCCAGCCGCGCCGCCAGCTCGCTCTTCAGCACGATCAGCGACAGGCTGTGGCCGAGCAGGTCGTGCAGGTCGCGGGCGATCCGCAGCCGCTCCTCCGACGCCGCGAGCCGCGCCACCTCGGCGCGTGCCTCGCGGAGCTGCTGCAGGAGCTGCCGCGAATGCCGGAACCCGGCCATCATGATCCCGAGACCGAGGGTCGCGAACACGATGTACACCGAGCCGTCGACGTCGTCGGTGACGGCCGCGCAGAGCAGGGCCGACAGCCCGGTCGTCGAGAAGATCCCGGCGTAGACGAACCGGTGCGGCAGGAACAGCGCGCAGGTGATCGACAGGTAGATCGGCAGCCCGGTCCACTCCTCGCCCAACGCGAGCGGCAGCGCGGCCGTCAGCGTGGCGAGCGCCCCGAACAGCACCCACCCCCGGGCCGGCACCGGATCGAACCAGCTGTCCCTGACCAGGGCCGTCGCGTAGTACAGGGCCATGAACGCGGCGAGCCCCGCGAAGCCGAGGACGCGCTTCGCGGGGTCGTAGCCGATGATCGTCTCGACCAGCGGGATCAGGAAGCCGAGCCCGAAGCTGAGGCCGATGGCGCGTCCGCGACGCGGGGCGACCGGCGCCCCCGCGTCGCGGTGGAAACCGAAGACCGAGTTCATCACGCGGCCACGGTAGCCCTGCGGTACCCGAGGGTGCCAAGGGCGCCCAGACCGATGGTCCAGACCGCGAGGACCAGCAGGGCGGAGCCGGACACGCCCGCGCCGCCGACGATGTCCCAGCCGAGCTCCGCCATCCGGTTCGCGGGGGTGTAGGGGGCGAGCTTCTGGAGGAAGGTGGGGAGCTGCGCGACGGGCACCCAGAGCCCGCCGATGATCGCCAGCGGGAGGTAGGTCATGAGCATCGCGGGCTGGGCCGAGTCGCCCTTGACGGTCGCGCCGATCAGCGTGCCGAGCGCCGCGAACGGCAGGATGGCCAGGGTGAGCAGCCCGATCGTCTCGATCCACTGGACGGCCGAGAGGCTGACGCCCTGGGTGAGCACGGCCACGACCCCGACCAGGATCAGGCAGGGCAGGGCGACGACCAGCGCGGTGAGGATCCGGGCGGCGATCACGTGCCAGGCGCGCAGCGGGGTGACCTGGAGCTGCTTGAGCCAGCCGTCCTGGAGTTCGGTCGCCAGCCGCGGGCCCGTGGTCGACAGGGCCGCGCCGATGGCGCCGTACGCGCCGAACGACACCATCATGTACTCGTCCAGGCCGAGACCGGTGTCGACGTCGGTCTCCGCGCTGCCGAACACGTTGGTCCAGAGCAGGTAGAGCATCACGGGGAAGGCGAGGGAGAAGAACAGGAAACGGCGGTCGCGGAAGGTCCGGACGATCTCCAGACGCAGGTACTTCAGCATGGTCTTCAGTCCTTAGGGGGTTCAGGGCTACTTGGTGAGGGAGAGGAACGCGTCTTCGAGGCCCGCGCCGGCGATCTCCAGATCGCGGATCTTCAGCGTGGTGTCCTTGAACAGGGCTTCGGCGGTGCCGTCGGAGTCGTCGGTGCGCAGGGTGACGGTGCCGCCCTGCACCTCGACCGCGGTCACCCCGGGCAGGGCGTCGAGCCCGGCCGCCGGCTGCTCGCCGAGCGTGAACCGGACGGTGCGGCCGCCCGCGGCCCGCTTGATCTCCATGGGAGTGCCCTCGGCGATCACCCGGCCGGACGCGATGACCACGATGCCGTCGGCGTTCTCGTCGGCCTCCTCGAGGTAGTGGGTGGCGAACAGGATCGTCCGGCCGCCCGCCGCGTACTCGCGCATCGACCGCCAGAACAGGCGGCGGGATTCGACGTCCATCGCGGCGGTCGGCTCGTCGAGCACCAGCAGCTTCGGCGCGCCCGCGATCGCCATCGCGAACCGCAGCCGCTGTGCCTGGCCGCCGGAGAGCTGGTCGGCGCGGCGTCCGGCGAGTTCGGTCAGGTCGGCGAGCGCCAGCAGTTCGTCCTGGCCGATCGGGTCGGGGTAGAGGCCGCGGACGAAGTCGACGATCTCCTTGACCTTGAGCCCGGTCGGCAGCTTCGCCTCCTGCAGCATCGCCCCCACGTGGCCCTGGGCGACGGCCTTGGCGGGCGTCTCACCGAAGATTCGGATCTCACCGGAGTCGGCCTTCGCGAGGCCGAGCAGCATGTTGATCGCCGTCGACTTCCCGGCGCCGTTGGGGCCGAGCAGCGCGATGGACCGGCCGACCGGGATGTCGAGGTCGATGCCGTTGACGGCCTGGATGTCGCCGTAGCTCTTCTTGACCTGGGCGAAGGTGATCGCGTTCATGTCCCCAATACTGGAGAAAGCGGCGCTTCGCGGTTAGTGCGTGCCCTCATCGCCTTCCTATGACAAAAGTCAGGCCCGCGACCATGACGATCGCGGGCCTGACTTCTGGACGTGCGGGTACGGACTACTCGTTCTTCTCGAACGGGTAGGTCGTCTCGATCTTCACCTTGGCGTTGTCGGCGTCGGTGCCGTAGAGGACCGCGATCTGGCGGTGCGCCTCAAGGGAGATCTTCGACGGGTCGTCCTGGACCTCCTTGCCGTCCACATAGATCTTGATCTTGTGGGTGGCGTCGGTCTTCAGGCTGCCGAGCTGGGTGCGGTCGAAGGGGACCTCCCACTGCTGGAACACCTGGTTGAGGTCGAAGACCTTGTCCTTGCTGAACGACTCGACGTGCAGCACACCGCGGCCGTCGTGGGTGTGCAGCTCGGAGATGTCACCGGTGAGGGTGTTGATGCCGAGGTTCGCGGGGATCGGCACGGCCTTGCCGTTGACGAACACGTCGAGGTGCGCGTGGACGTGCTTCGCGTCACCCTCCATGTTGTTCTTCACGGCGAGGCCGAGGCGCTCGGCCTGCTGGGTCGGGTCGGAGGGGAGCGCCCAGGTGCCGCCGTTGGGTGGGCCCGCCGCGATGCGCTCCGCGTTCGACATCGCGGCCTTCTTCTCCTGGTCCTTCTTGTCCTTGTTGACCGCCCAGAAGGCGCCACCGCCGAGCGCGCCGACGATCAACAGGACGACAGAGAAGGTGAGCAGCCAGCGGAGCCGTTCCTTGCGCTGCTCCGCGGCGCGCATGGCCGCGACCCGCTCCTTGGCGCTGCCGCCGCCCGCCTTGCTCTTGGTTGCCACTGTTCTGTCCTCCGGGGTTGGTCGCGACCGTGCCTGAGCATGGTCCCGTTCAAGCGTAGTTAAGAGCTTGGCCTGCTCGGACCCGTTCGCGCTACCTGTCAGACGATGGATACCGGCCGGTCGGACGCCCGGATCGCTGTGGTTCGTTGATAAATGAACGCCGGGAAATGGATGCTATGCCATTTCGGTAGATCATTTATATGGTCCTTCAGGAATTCGTGATTCCGTTGTTATGCGGCTGCGGGCTGTACTAACGTCCCGATCTCGAACGGTGCCGCCGAGGGGCGGTGAATGAGCCACCTACGGGGGAAGAAGAAAATGAAGGGTATGCCTTCCAAGGCGATCAAGAAGAATATGCTGCTCGCCGCAGCGGTCGCTCCGATCGCACTGTTCGGTGCGCTTCCCGCGCACGCCGACGGGCCGCAGGACGTCGTCGCGACCGTCGGCTCCGTCACCGCGGACGCGCTCGGGCTGAAGGTCGACGGGATCACCGCCCGCTGCGTGACGACCACGCAGGGCGTCACCAGGGGCGTCACCGAGATCTCAGGCGGCTCGGCCGCGGGCAAGGCGCTGCCTGCCGCGCCCGCCGCCGACATGAAGCTGCCGCTACTGGACGGCGCGGTCGCCACCTTCAACGAGCAGTCCCGCACCGCCGACGGCGTACTGACGGTGACCGGCGCCCGGATCGTCGACAAGTCGGGCGAGGTCAGGACCCTCGCGGTCGCCAAGTGCCTGCCGCCCGTCCCCGCGGTTCCCGGCGTTCCCGCCGTCCCGGGTGCGCCCGCCGTGCCCGGTGTCTCCGAGATGCCGGACGTCCCCGCGGTTCCGGCTGTTCCGGGCGTTCCGGATGTTCCCGCGGTTCCGGACCTGCCGGCGGACGCGCCGTCCGTGGAGCGCAAGGCGGGCCACGACCCGGTCACCCACCTGGTCGCCGGGCTGCTCGGCGAGCAGCTTCCCACCGGCTCCGACCTGCCGGTCGACGCGCTGGTCGCCGGGCTCGGCGGC
>NZ_BAAGZI010000249.1:0-8907 GCF_054778695.1 Actinocorallia lasiicapitis | reverse complement strand
CACGGCGAGCAGGCCGACCGGGCCCAGCCAGCGGGCGGCGGTCTCGGTGTCGGGACGGACGGGGGTGAGGGCGCTCAGCGCGTCGGCGAACGCGGCCCAGGTGCCGGCCCAGGTGAGGGCGGCCGCGGCGAACGCGGCGGTGAGCGCCAGCAGGAACAGCCCGCGGACCAGCGACCAGAGCGGGTCGAGCCGCCAGCTCACCAGGATCGCCAGCAGGCAGAGCACCGGCAGATAGACGGCCGTCGTGTACTGGAAGACGACCATCCCCGCGGCGACCGGCGCGGCCGGGATCAGCAGCCAGGGGGTGCGGCCCGAGCCGACGACCAGCAGCCCGGCCAGGGCCAGCAGGAACACGGCGGGCGCGGTGCCCGTCGCGAGCCCGCCCGCCACCTGGACGCTCCCGGCCGTCGCGAACACCGCAGCCGCCCAGGTGCCCGAGCGGTACAGCCGCCGCGCCATCCCGAACACGCAGACCGTCGCGAGGAGCAGCAGCCCGATGCTGACGTACCGGGTGACCCAGACGCCCTCCTGCGCGTAGAGCCGGCCGATCCCGATCGAGATCCCGTCGGGCAGCCGTGCGACGAGGGCGGTGCCGGAGTTCAGGTAGGGCAGTTCGACGCCCTTGGGCGCGCCAATGCCGCGCACCCCGTCCCAGCGCAGGACGAGCGCCGCCTGGAGCACCAGGACGACGGGGAGCCAGGGGAAGGTCCGTACGGCCGAGCGTTCGCGGTGCTTGACCGGGCCGCCCGGTGGGGCCTCCCAGAACACCGCGTTGGCATCGTCTGACTGTTTTGCAGTGGTTCGCACCATGTCTCTCCTAGCGCCGCCGCCCGGGCGAATGTCACCTGACTTGTTCGGACGCGGGCCGCGCTGCTAATCTCCCAAGCGAGCGCTTGGTTAAGCTTGCGGTGGACAGAGAGCGGGAGGCGGGGAATGACGTCCCTACGGATCAGCGTCGGTTATGAGCTCGAGGTGCGGGGACGGAGCCGTGAGGTCGAAAGCCAGGCGTTCCGGAACGTGATCGACCAGGTGGTGCTCGCCGACCAGATCGGCATGGACACCGCGTGGTTCGTGGAGCACCACTTCACCCGCGGGTTCTCGCACTCCTCGGCGCCCGACCTGGTGCTGTCGGCGATCTCCCAGCGGACCAGCAACATCCATCTGGGGCTCGGCGTCGTGCTGCTGCCGTTCCAGTCGCCGATCCGCACCGCGGAACGCGTCGCGACCCTGGACGTCCTGTCCGGCGGACGGGTGGAGTTCGGGACGGGACGCGGCGCGTCACCGCTGGAGTACCAGGCGTTCCAACGGCCGTTCGAGCAGTCGCGGCAGCTCTGGGAGGAGTCGCTGGAGGCCGTCCTGGCCATCTGGAACGCCGACGGCGAACCGGTCACCCGCAAGTCCGAGTACTTCGAGATCCCCAACGTCTCGGTGTATCCGCGGCCCGTGCAGGAGCCGCACCCGCCGGTCTGGGTCGCCTCCACCTCGCTGGACGGCTACCTCGCCGCCGCCAAGCAGGGCTACAACCTCCTCGGCATGACGATGCTCAAGGGCATCGACGACGTGGCCGACGACATCGCCGCCTACAAGCAGTGCCTCGCCGACAACGGCTTCGACCCCGCCACCCGCCGGATCGCGATCATGATCCCGTGGCATGTGGGACCGACCCGCGCCGAAGCCGTCGACACGGCCGCCGACGCCGTCCTGTGGTACCTGCGCCGCCAGGTCAACCTGGTCGCCCCGCCGTCCTACACCGACGCCCGGCACGCCACCCACAAGGTGCTCGGCCAGCAGGCCGTCGCGATGCCGCCCGAGGAGGCGATGGACATCCTGCGCGACAACCTCATGGTCGTCATCGACGACGTCGAGGGCTCGCGCAAGGCCGTCGAACGGCTCCAGGCCGCCGGCGCGACCGACCTGATCCTCCAGGCGCAGGTCGGCGGGCTGGCCCACGAGCACGTCACCGAGTCGATGAAGCGGTTCATGAACGAGGTCATGGCATGACGTTCCACTCCCGCGAGACCTTCCCGGCCGGGCGCACCGCGCGGGGGCTGCTCCTGGTCTCCCCCGACGCCGAAGTGGTCGCGCCCCTATCACCCGCCGACCGGGCGGCCGCGCTGGAACTCACCGCCGAGACCCTGAAGGCCGCGGGCCTGACCGCCGCCGACCGGGTCGTCGTCGCGCTGAACAGCGAAGGCGAACTGCAGGGCTCCTCGATCGCCGAGGCGGCGCTGTCGGTGGCGTCGGCCGTGGCGTCGGTCGGGCCGCGCGGCCGGCTGCGGCTGCACCGCGCCCTCGAACAGACCCGCGCCGACGTGCTGATCACCACCCCGTCCGGGGCGATGGACTTCCTGGCACGGCTCCACCTGGAGTTCCTGCTGGACCCGCTCGACCTCGAACTGAAGCGGATCTTCCTGGTCGGGGAGATCCCGACGCAGAACTGGGTGCGGCAGCTCGAGACCGAGTTCGAGGCGAAGGTCGTGCAGCTCTTCGCCGACCCGTTCTTCGGGGTGCCGGTGGCCTACGGGCCGTCGCTGACCCCGGTCCGCGACGGGCTGCTGGCCGTCGCGCCGCTCGACAAGGACGCCACCGTCGACTCCTTCGAAGGCCACGGCGAACTGGTCGTCACACCGACCTGGCATGGGACGCTCGGCGACGCCGTGCTGCGGACCGGCTGGGTCGTCGAAGGCTCCCTCGCGCAGCCGACGCACACCGTGGGCGAACACCTGGTGATCCGGGGCCGCTGGGTGTCGATCCCCCGTATCCAGGACGCGCTGACCCGGATCGACGGGATCAGCACCTGGGAGCTGGCCGTGTCCCGCGAAGGGACCCTCGACCGGGCCGTCCTGACCGTGTCGTTCAACCGGGACACCCTGGTCAAGAACCCGATGTGGGCGGGCCGCGTCAAGCAGGCGCTCGTCGCGCTGACCCCGGTCTCGATCGAGGTCGCGGTGAGCCCGGACGTCGTCGAGGCCGCCGCGCCGCCCACCGTCGTGGACGCCCGCGGCCACCACCTCGGACGCGTCCGCGCCGAGGTCTGACCGACTCCGCCGCCGTGCCGCAGGTGTATCCAAGGCTCGCGCCCGCGGCTCGGCGGCGGTCCCCCGCACGGGGCCGACCGAGAGGTGACCATGGAGCTGGAGGCGGTTCCGGAGTGGGGCACGATTCCGCGGATGCTGCGGGATCGTGCCTCCTGTTTCGGGGACGAGATCGTGGTGTCGGCCGGGGACGTCCGGCTGACGGTCGGGGCGCTCGCCGACGGGGCGCGGCGGGTCGCGCGGGCGCTGATCGCGCTCGGGATCGAACCCGGCGACCGGGTGTCGGTGTGGGCGCCGAACACGCCCGACTGGGTGGTGGCGTGCTACGGGCTGTGGGACGCGGGCGCGGTCGTCGCGCCGCTGTCGACCAGGTTCAGGGGCATCGAGGCCGCCGAGCTGCTGAACAAGGTGCGGACCAGGGTGCTGTTCGTCGGCGAGGGGTTCATGGACACCTCGTACGTGGGGCTGCTCGCCGGGGCGGAGCTCCCTTCGCTGGAACGGATCGTCACACTGCCGGGGACGACGGCTGAGGGGGCGCTGTCGTGGGAGGCGTTCCTGGCGCTCGGCGACGACGTCGCCGAGGAACTGGCCGAACGGCGGGCCCTGGCGGTGCGGCCCGGCGACCTCGCGGAGATCATGGCGACGTCCGGGACGACCGGGGCGCCCAAGGGCGTCATGCTCCAGCACTGGCAGCTCCTGCGCGGCTACTGGGACTGGTCGGGGCTCGTCACGCTCCGGCAGGGCGACAGGTATCCGATCATCGCGCCGTTCAACCACGGGTTCGGGCTGAACGCGGGGCTGCTCGCCTGCGTGCTGCGCGTCGCGGTGATGATGCCGATCGCGCTGTTCCAGCCGGACCGGCTGCTCGAACTGATCGAGAAGGAGCGCGTCAGCCTCATCGCGGGCGCCCCCACCATGTTCTTCAAGATCCTGGACGAGCTGGACCGGTACGACGTGTCGTCGCTGCGGGTCGCGATCTGCGGGGCGGCGGCGGTGCCGCCGGAACTGATCCGGCGGATGCTGGACGAGGCCGGCGTCGAACGGATGATCAACGCTTACGGGTTGATGGAGGGGACGGTCGTCTCGATGACCAGGCCCGGCGACCCGATCGAGGTCATCGCCTCGACCACCGGGCGGGCGGTGCCGGGCGTCGCGCTGCGGATCGTCGGCGCGGACGGCGCGGACCTGCCGCCCGGCGAACGCGGCGAGATCCTCATCGGCGGCTACGGCGTCATGCCCGGCTACTGGGAGGATCCGGCGCGGACCGCCGAGGCCGTCGACGCCGAGGGCTGGCTCCATTCGGGCGACATCGGCACCCTCGACCCGCTCGGCAACCTGACGATCGTGGACCGCAAGAAGGAGATGTTCATCGCCAACGGCTTCAACGCCTACCCCGCCGAGATCGAGTCCCTGCTGCTCCAGTGCCCCGGCGTCACCCAGGCCGCCGTCGTCGGCGTCCCCGACCCGCGTACCGGCGAATCCTGCGTCGCGTTCACCGTCGGCCCCGCCACGCCCGACGCCGTCCGCGCCTGGGCCAAGGCCAACATGTCGAACTACAAGGTCCCCCGCGAAGTCCGTCCCCTCTCCTCGCTCCCCCTGAACCCCAACGGCAAAGTCGACAAACTCACCCTCAAAGCCACCCTCAGCCCCTCTTGATCGCCTCGACCTGCGACAAACCGACGGTTTGAACCACCCCGAAAGGGCGACACGCCGCAGCTCGACACGATCATGCCCCCGCCATGCCCTCGCGGGCGCGCGCGGGGAGGCGTCAGGAGGATTTGAGGCGGGTGACGAGCTGCGCGAAGGGCGCCGGGGTGAAGGTGAGGTGGGGCCGCTCGGGGGTCTTGCTGTCACGGAGCCCGATGGTGCCGACGATCTTCGCAACCTCAACGCAGTCTCCACCCGTTGTGTTGCTATAGCTGGATTTGCGCCAGCCTGTCATCGATAGACCTCCATCGCCTTCTTGATCAAGAGCGATGATGAGACTAGCGGAGCGGCCAGGTCACCAATCTGGTCAAACCGGATCGCAACGGACTGCACGTCTGCTGGCTGAGTCAGCACTCGACCCGCGATGGGCGCGTCCACGAAGCCGATGTCCCGGTCCTCCACGGTCAAGAGTTTGCAAGGGCCGTCCAGGCCCATGTGGACGCCCGCGCCCTTCTCCAGAACACGGATGCTCACGTTCGTCCGCGCCGCCAGCTCGGCCAGATACTCGAGCTGCTCGAGCATCGTGCTGTTGTCGGCCACCGGCTGCTCGAGGACCACCCAATTGAGAATGGCCGAGACCAGCGGCGGGTTCTTCTTGTCGAAGACCGCACGCTGCCGCTCCAGCCGCCGCTCGATCGCGCTCTCAAGATCGTCAATCAGGCTGACCCCTGCCGTGAGAAGAGCGCGCGTGTAGGCGGGTGTCTGCAGCAGCCCCGGTACGACCGTCAGCTCCCACATCTTGATGCGCGATGCCCTCGCCTCATAATCGCGCAGATCGACGAACCAGTCATCGCTGGACTTTTGCCGGGCAAATCCGACAAGGGCTCCAAATAGCCCATCGGTGTTCCATAGACGATCGACAATGGCCGCGTGCTTCTCGGTGAGCCTGAGCAAACCCGACTCATATCTGGAAACTGTGGAACGATCACAATCAAGTAGCTCGGCGAGCCTGGCACCGGACAGCTCACCTCGTTCACGATGGCGTCGCAGCTCACACGCGATGAGATGCCACATGTCGGTGCTCGGGTCCAGGGTTTCGCGAACGGTCGCCATTCCGACCTCCATGTTGCGGCTCATTCCGGAACGTAGCCAACGTATTCGCGACGCGTCACGCTTGTCTCAAGAATTCGGACAAGGGGAAGCGATCTCAGATGGTCAGGGAGCGGGTGCTGGTGGCCACCTTTGCTGGGCGGCCGGAGCAGGTGCGGTGGGTGCGGCGCTGTTTGACGGCGTGGCTGGATCCGGGGTGTCCGGCGCGGGATGTGGCGGAGCTGCTGCTCAGCGAGACGTTCACGAACAGCGCGCTGTACGCGGATCGGGGGGCGTACGTCGAGGTGCGGGCGACGTTGTCGGCGACGCTGCTGCGGGTGCAGGTGACCGACCCGGGCGGGGCGTCCGAACCGGTCGTCCAGGCGCTCGACGCGGAGGCCGAAGGGGGGCGGGGGCTGGCGTTGCTCGACCTCGCGGCCAAGGAGTGGGGACACGGACGGCTTCCGGACGGGCGGCAGCGGGTGTGGTTCACCGTCGCCGTCGAGGAGGAGTGAGGTTCGGGGGCCGTCGCGGGAGGCGTGGGACGAAAACGGGATTCTTCGGGTGGCGGGGGCGGGCGGCTGGTTACGCTGCCGTGGTGGTGGCGAAGCTGATCAATCAGGACCAGGTGACCGGTGGGTTGCGGGTGGTCACCGAGGTGTTGAATCCGGTCGTGCGGGAACACATGGCCAAGGCGTACGGCGGGCGGTGGCAGGAGCAGTTCGACCGGCGGCATCCGCGCAACGGGATGGGCAAGGAGCATCTGGGTGATCTCGGCTATCTCGTCTGGGTGCTGACCAAGGAGGAGCGGGCCTTTCGCGGGAAGCTGCCGGGGGCGGTGTTCTCGCTGGCGCATCGGGTGCGGGAGTCGCGCAACCTCACCTCCCATGACCAGCTCAACGACCTCGACCCGGCGACCGCGAAGGCCGCGCTGACGACCATGGCCGAGTTCGTGACGCACCTCGGGCAGCCGGGCCGGGCGAACGAGATCCGGCAGCTCGCCGGCCGGGTGCGGGCGTCCGCGCCTAACGCGCCGCACCAGGTGCGGCCGACGCCGAAACGGCGCAAGGCCAAGCCCGCCAAGCCGCGGGAGCAGCAGCGGGCCAAGCCGTCCCGTGGACGTCCGGTGGTGCAGTTCAAGATCAGTTGTGGGGCGGTGGTGGCGCTCGCCGTGATCGGGGCGGCCGTGGCCTGGGTGTTCCTGTCGCCGAAGAAACCCGACCCGTACGAAGGCGCGTTCAAGGACGTCAAGGTGGGCGCCCGGTTGAACACGGGCCATGTCGAGATGTCCGACGGCTACCACCTCGAACTCCTGGCGAAGCCCCTGAAGCCGGTCGAGGGTGGCTACGACGGCGATCTGGCGTTCTCCGGCACCCGGCTGACCGCGCCCGACGGCCATCTCGTGATCCTCACCCGCAAGGAGAGGCTCGGCTACGCCACCTGCCGCAGCGCCACCCGCTATGTCGCCTCGGCCGAACCCGCCAAGGGGATGCGGCTGTGCGTCACCACGGACCGGGGCGTGGTGGCGGGCGTCGCTGTGAAGGCGCTGCCCCGCCAGGGCGGCAACACCTTCCTCAGCGTCGACGTCGCGGTGTGGAAGGGCCCCAAGACCTGAGACCCGGGCACGATCTAGGGTGGGCGCATGACGGAAGTGGTGATCGGGCGGCGGTTCAACGGGCCGCCGGAGAGCGGGAACGGCGGATACGTCAGCGGGGTGCTGGCGGCGGCGTCAGGGCTCGGCGGGGCCCCGGTGGTGACGCTGCGGCTCCCTCCGCCCCTGGAGACCCCGATCCTGGTCGAACCGGGACCCAACGGGATGGTCGCGACGGCCGGTGGGTCCGTCATCGCCACGATCGCGGCCGGGACCGAGGCGATCCCCGTGGTGCCGTTCGTCCCCCTGGAGACCGCGCTGGAGTGCGAGAAGGCGTTCACCGGGGACGTCACCCACCCCTTCCCGACCTGCTTCGCGTGCGGCCCCGACCACGCCGAAGGTCTACGGCTGCGTCCCGGCTTCCTGCCCGGCAAGGACCGGGCGACGGCCTGCGTCTGGACCCCCGAGGAGTCCACCCCCGAACTGGTCTGGGCGGCCCTGGACTGCCCCGGCGGCTGGACCGACACCGTCGACCGCGTCCTCGGCCGCATGTCCGCGGAAATCCACGCACTGCCCGAGCCGGGCGTCCCCCACATCCTGGTCGCCGCCGCCGACGAGCCGAACGGCCGGAAACTCACCAGCCGCGTAGCCCTGTACACCACGACCGGCGACCTCCTCGCCACCGCCGCCCAAACCTGGATCTCCCTCACCCGCTGATCAGGTGGGGGGTGAGGGTGAGGAGGCGTCTTCGGTGAGGAGGTGGGGGGTGCCGGAGCCGTCGGCGGGGACCGTCCAGAGGTCGTTGACGCCGTCGGGGCGTTGCAGGGCGTAGGCGATGGTGGTGGAGTCGAGCCAGGTGGGCTGGTCGTCTACGCTGCGGGGCTCGGACAGGGGGGTGATCGTGCGGGTGGTCAGGTCGAGGACTGACAGGCGCCAGCCCTTGGACGGGGTGGCGTCGATCGCGGACTTGTAGGCGAGGCGGGTGCCGTCCGGGGAGAGGGACGGGCATTCGACGCTCTCGGCGACCGTGCGGAGAGTGCGGGCCGCGAAGTCCCCTTCGACGAGATGGCGGCGACCCGCGGTGGAGAGCGTCGCGTAGAAGCGGTTGTCGTCGGCGGTGAAGGTGACGCCCCACAGGTTGACGTCCACGTTCCGGTAGGGGCGGCCGTCCAGGGTGATCGCGAACTCCTCCAGGGACTTCACGGTCGTCCCGGTCCTGGTGTCGTGGATGCCGGTGGAGGTGGCGAACCCGGTGGTGGCGTAGGAGTGGCCGTCGAGGAAGAGGGTCCAGGAGACCATCCGGCCCGACGCCGAGACGCGCAGCCGGTTGGGGAAGCCGCGCAGCTTGATCGAGGCGCGTTCGCGCAGGTCGTCATCCAGCAGGACCAGGGCGGTGGCGCTGAGCGCGGCCGCCGGGCGCAGACAGGCGACGGTGCCGCCCGCCGCGTAGGCGCGGTCGCAGGTCTGCTCGGTGATCTCGCGCGGGCCGTGGGGGTCGCTCGCCAGGACGGTCGCGAGCCGTCCGTTGCTGAGGAACCGCAGCCG
>NZ_BAAGZI010000248.1:0-8919 GCF_054778695.1 Actinocorallia lasiicapitis | reverse complement strand
GGTGGGGCTGGGCCGCGGGGAGGGGGCGGGGCTGCGGTTCCGGGCGGGGGGCGCGGGGGTAGGCGGAGGAGCGTTCGAAGGTCGGGAGCGACATCATCGCGAGGGCCAGCAGGCCCAGGCCGATGAGCTGGAGGGCCAGCCGCAGCGGGTCGGACGGCCACGGCTCGCCGTACAGGATCGTCGCCGCGACCAGGAGCTGCGCCTTGCCGACCACGTTGACGCTCATCGAGATCATGACCAGCCGGCACTGCTGGAACGAGATCGTCAGCAGGCCCAGGCCGAGCCCGCCCGCCGCCAGGAACACCACCAGATAAGGGGTGGACGCCAACCGCGCCGGATCGTCGGCGATCACTGCGGGGATGCCGAGGCCGAACGCCTCCGCCGTGCCGAGCAGGACGCCCGCGCCGATCCCGTAGGCCACACCGGTGAGCGGCCGCCCGTGCCGGCTGTCGGTCTTCCGCTCCCGCAGGCAGAACATCCAGATCGGCAGGCCCAGCGACGGCACCAGCACCGCGGCGAGCCGCCACAGTGAGGGGTCCGCGGTCACATGGTCGAGGTGCGGCGGCATGGTGAGCCCGTGCCGCGTCACCGCGCCCGACGCGACGAACACCGCGAGCAGCGCGAACGCCGACAGCCCGACGGCCCGCCACTCGCGCGGGCTGAGCCGTTCACCGAAGAACGTCGTGGCGACGTACAGCAGCGGCGGCAGGCCGATCAGGTAGGAGGCGAGCAGCAGCGTCAGCGGGGCGTGCCCGACCGCGAGGTACGCCAGCCCCGTCCCGCTGATCAGGACGGCCAGGCTGGCCACCCAGGCGGGCGAGCCGAGCAGGACGACCGCGGCGCGCAGCGGATGTCGCGGCGACACCCGCTCCATCCGCCGGCCGACCAGCTTGAAGAGGATGAACGAGACGAGGTAAACGGCATGAGTGGCGCAGGCGAAGACCAGGATGCTCACCGGGGCGCTCCTCCGGAAAGTTGGGTGGGGCCGAAGGGACGATGTGACTATGACCACATCGTCACATGGAGCGCCCGTTCACCTCTAGTCCACCTCATCTAGAAATGAACCGCTTTTTAGCTATTCTGCTCAATTTACGATGAACCGCGCCTCGGTTTGTCCACCCCAGCAGTAGAGATCTGTGCGTACGCGTGCTGGTTCGCCTCAGACGAGGCGCCGGGCGGCGGCCCAGCGGGACAGCTCGTGCCGGTTGGAGAGCTGGAGCTTGCGGAGCACGCTGCTGACATGAGTCTCGACCGTCTTCACCGAGATGAAGAGCTCCTTCGCGATCTCCTTGTAGGCGTAGCCGCGGGCGATCAGCCGCAGGACCTCGCGTTCGCGGGCGGTGAGCTGGTCGAGCTCGGGATCGACCGAGGGGGCGTCGGTGGCGGAGAAGGCGTCCAGGACGAAACCGGCGAGCCGGGGCGAGAACACGGCGTCGCCGTCGGCGACCCGGCCGATCGCGTCCGTCAGCTCGGGCCCCGAGATGGTCTTGGTGACGTAGCCGCGCGCCCCGCCCCGCACCACCCCGATGACGTCCTCCGCGGCGTCCGACACCGACAGCGCGAGAAACCGCGTGTCCGACGGCAGGACCCGGCGGAGCACCTCGACCCCGCCGCCGCCCGGCAGATGGACGTCCAGCAGGACGACCTCGGGGCTCGTCGCCTTGATCACGGCGACGGCCTCGTCGACGTCCGCGGCCTCCCCGACCACCTCGATCGTCGGGCCGAGCTCGGCCTTCACTCCGGTGCGGAACATCTGGTGGTCGTCGACCAGTACGACGCGTGTCACTTTTTGAGCTCCAGTCTGATCTCGGTGCCCTCGCCGGGGGCGGACCGCACGCGGGCGGTGCCCCCGTGCCGTTCCATCCGGCCGACGATGCTGCCTCGGACCCCCATTCTGTCCTCCGGGACGGCCGCGGAGTCGAATCCCTTGCCCCGATCCCGGACGAAGATCTCCAGACCGTCCGCTTCGACCTCGGCGTAGACCGAGATCGACGGCGCTCCGCTGTGCTTCGCGGCGTTGACCAGTGCCTCCCGCGCGGCGTGGATCATCGCGGTGATCCGGTCGTCGAGCTCGCAGTCGCCGACGCAGACGACGTCAATGGGGAGCCCGTGCCGGTCCTCGATCTCGGCGACGATCTCCTTGACGGCCGCCGCGAACATCTGCGTCGAGTCGGATTTCGGCTGGTAGAGCCAGGCCCGCAGATCGCGTTCCTGGGAGCGGGCCAGCCGCGCGACCTCTTTCGGGTCGTGGGAGTTGCGCTGGATGAGGGTCAGGGTGTGCAGCACCGAGTCGTGGATGTGAGCGGCGACCTCGGCGCGTTCCTGCGATCTGATCCGTTCGCCGCGTTCGGCGTCGAGGTCCTGCCAGAGCCGCACCAGCCACGGAGTGATGATCACGGTGACGCCGGACAGGACGATCGCGGTGGCCAGCAGCACCTGCGGGATCTCGCTCGGGGTGACCTTCTGCGCGAAGAACCCGCCGATCCCGCCGATCACCAGCGCGGCGCCCAGCAGGCTCCGCCACCACATGCCCTTCATGCCCTTCGGCAGGACGGCCCAGCGGCCGCGCTGCTCCCGGTCGGCCTGCTGCCACAGGATCGTCGCGCCGATCCCGACGATCAGCACGGGCCAGAGCGCGACCTGCGCGAACCCGGTGACGCCGAGCGCGGCCGCGGCCCCCGCGTACAGCAGGCCGTAGGCGAGGATCTGGGCGTAGTCGCGACGTCCGGAGGGTTCGTCGGCCTTCGGGGTGAGCACCCAGAACGCCAGATACGCCACGATCCCGGGCCCCGCGGCCATCAGCAGGACCATCGCCAGCCGCACCCACAGGGTCTCCAGACCCAGGTGGACGGCCAGGCCACGGCAGACCCCGGCCAGCAGACGCTGGTCACGGGCCCGTTCGAGCCGGGGAGGGGACGGAGAGGTCATGCTCTGATCGTCACACCTCCTGGGGGCTTCCGCATCAGGGGAGCGCCCCGATCCAGGATCAGGGTCGGCTCGGGGGTGTCCCGGATGGTCCGTTGTGCGGGGGCGCGCGAGGATGAGGCCATGACATCGGACAGGCTCGCCAGATCGAGCGAGGGACGGCTGCTCGCCGGCGTGTGCTCGGGGATCGGACGGCGCTGCGCGATCGACCCGCTGGTGATCCGGATCGCGTTCGGGCTGCTGATCTTCACCACCTGGACGGGCCTGCTGATCTACGGTGCCGCGGCCCTGCTGATGGGCGACGAGCAGGGCGACCCGTCGATCGCCGAGCGGGTCTTCCACCGGCGGCTCGACGACGCCGCCGTGGTCGGCGCGCTGGTCGTGCTGTTCCTGTTCGGGATGATCACCGGGTTCGCCGGTTCGAGCATCGCGGGCGGCCCCGGCCGGGACAGCGTCACGGCGCTGGCGCTGCTGGCGCTGGCGATCCTGGTGGCGCAGGCGCGGGGCGTCAATCTGGTGGAGGCGGCCAAGAACCTGCCCGACCGGTTGAAGGGCACCCCGCTGGAGCCCGAACCGCAGGTCGCGGCGGCGCCGGTCGTCACCGACGTCCAGGAGTGGATCGATCTGGCGACGTTGCAGCCGATCGAGGTGGTCGTGCCGGTGGCGGTACCGCGTCCGCCGAAACCGCCGCGCGCGCCCGAACGGCGGCGGAAACACCGGTCGCCGCTCGGGAAGGTCTTCTTCCTGCTGGCCTGTACCGTGGCCGCCGCGATGGCGCCCGTCGCCGCCGACAACGGCGACGCCGCCGCCCAGGTGCAGATCATCTGCGCGAGCGCGCTGGCCGTCGTCGGGCTGGGGCTGCTGGTCGGCGCCTGGTTCGGCCGGCCGCACGGGCTCGTCCCGCTCGGCGCACTGCTGTCGATCACGCTCATGCTCAGCGCCGGAGCCGGCGCGCTTCCCGCCGACGGCCGCTACGGCGAAGTCAAGTGGCAGCCCACCGACCCCACCACCACCCAGCCCTACCGGATCGTCGCTGGAGAAGGAACCTTGGACCTGCGCGCACTCCCCCTGCAACCCGGACAGTCCTACGAAGTGAACGCGGAGATCGGCCTCGGCGGCCTGCGGGTGATCCTGCCGACCAACGCGAAGGTCAAGGTGAAGGCGTCGGTGTTCCTCGGCGACATCACCGTCAACAAGAAGGTGATCAGCGGGCCGCGCGCCAGATACGAGGAGACCGTCGTCGGGACGGCCGCGGCGGACGCCCCGACGATAGAGCTCACCGTCAAGGGCCGGTTCGGCGATCTGGAGCTGACCCATGCGGCATAGGACCGACCCGGGCGCGCTGGCCGCCGGGCTGTACTTCCTGGCCGTCGCGGGCTACTTCGCCGCCACCGGGTTCGGCGGCGACGAGATCCTCGCACCGGTCACGCTCGGGCCCGTGCTGGCGATCGGGTTCTCGGTGGTGCTGCTGGTGCGGATCGCGAGCCGCTCCCGGCGGCGCGACCCCGCCCCGGAGGACGAGCCCGCTCAGATGTAGGCGTGCAGGGTGACGGCGTAGCCGGAGCCGGGGTTGACGACCTCGTGCATGTGGTCGCCGGTCTGGATCCGGACCCGGTTGGCGCGCAGCGGACGCTCCACCGCGCCCTCGTCACCGACCGTCACCTCGGCGAGCTCGCCCGCGATCACCGCGGTGAGCTGGGTGCGGCCGTCATGGCCGTGGGCGGGCAGCCGGAACCCGGGCGGCCAGGTGATCAGCACGAGGTTGTTGTCGAGGAGCACCCGCACCCGGTCCGCGGGGTCGAACTCGACCCGATGCCACCAGTCGCCCGGCGCGGCGGCCGTGTCGGCGAGCAGAGCCGCGATCTGGCCGACGGTCACCTGGTCCGACACCACGGGAGCATGGTTCTGCGTGATGTCGGGGAAGGTCTCGGTCTTCAAAGGAAGATCTTTCGGTTGGGTCTCCGGGGCTGTGCCCGCACGGAGAGAACGGCTGGACTTCAGAGCAGTTCAGCGACAACAACACGAAAACGGCGCGCGGCCACCGAGGCCGGGGTTCTGCGCGCGCGAAGACATGCGGAAGATGCTACCCGCCTTTCACCCCCAAGTCATGCGTAGTACGGATGCCGCGCCCAGGATCACAGCCACATCGATCTTGTAGGGGGTTCTGGGATGGCCATCGACAGACGCGGATTCCTGCGCACCGGGCTGATCGCCGGAGGTGCGGCGGGGCTCGGGCTGCGCGGCGCGCCGGCCTTCGGGCTCGACCGGCCCCGGCTCACCAACGGCGTGCAGAGCGGCGACGTCGGCGACGGGCAGGGCATCGTGTGGGCGCGCGCCGACCGGCCGTCCCATCTTTATGTCGACTACGACGTGCGGCCCGATTTCGCCAACGCGCGGACCGTCCGCGGGCCGTATCTGACGCCCGCCACCGACCTGACCGGGAAGGTGCGGCTGCGGGGCCTCGCCGACGGGCAGGAGATCCACTACCGGGTGCGGCTGGAGGACGGGAAGAGCGTCTCGGCGCCGGAGATCGGCTCGTTCCGGACCCCGCCGACGGCCGGGCAGGACGTCCGGTTCGTGTGGGGCGGCGACGTCGCCGGCCAGGGCTGGGGCATCAACGAGGCGTTCGGCGGCTTCCGGATCTTCAACGCGATGGCGGCGCGCGAGCCCGACTTCTTCCTGTGCAGCGGCGACCTCGTCTACTCCGACGGCCCGCTCAGCGAGACCGTCGCCCTGCCCGACGGCTCCACCTGGCGGAACCTGGTGACCGCCGAGAAGGCGAAGGTCGCCGAGACCCTCGCCGAGTACCGCGGCCAGTTCCGCTACAACCTGCTCGACGGGCCGCTCCAGGCGTTCAACGCCCGGGTGCCGATGATCTACCAGTGGGACGACCACGAGGTCCGCAACAACTGGTTCCCCGGCCAGATCCTCGACGACCCGCGCTACACCGAGAAGCGCGTCGACGTGCTCGCGGCCCGCTCCCGGCAGGCCGCCCTGGAGTACACGCCGGTCGACCCGCGCACCCCGGCCCTCTACCGGAAGATCGCGCACGGGCCGCTCGTCGACGTGTTCGTCCTCGACATGCGGACCGGGAAGAACCCGAACACGACCGACCGGGAGACGTCCGGGCCCGGGCTGCTCGGGGCGGAGCAGACGGCGTGGCTGAAGAAGGAGCTGCGGCGCTCCAAGGCCGTCTGGAAGATCATCGCCAATGATCTGCCGCTCGGGCTGATCGTCCCGGACGGGGCGAACCAGGAGGGCGTCGCGCAGGGTGACCCGGGGCTGCCGCTCGGGCGGGAGCGGGAGTTCGCGGACGTCCTGCGGCAGGCTTCGCGGGACGACGTCAGCGGGATCGTGTTCCTGACGGCCGACGTCCACTACGCGGCGGCCCACCACTACGACCCGTCGCGGGCGGCGTTCCGCGAGTTCAAGCCGTTCTGGGAGTTCGTCGCGGGGCCGCTCAACGCCGGGACGTTCGGGCCCAACACCCTGGACGCGACTTTCGGGCCCGAAGCGGTGTTCGTGAAGACCGGGCCGCGGGTGAACGCCTCGCCTGCGGAGGGGGCGCAGTTCTTCGGCTCGGTCTCGGTATCGGCGGCGACCAGGGCCCTCACGGTCGAGCTGGTCGATCTGAACGGGACGGTGCTGTTCAGCAAGGAGCTCCCGGCCGAAGGGTGAGGCACGGGGGTGAACGTTCGTTTACCCTGGCGGGGTGAACAAGCGTGCACCCCTGATCACTCCCGTGCTGGCCTCGTGCGGGGTCGTCGTCGCGCTGATGCAGACGATCATCGTGCCGATGCTGCCCGAACTGCCGCGGCTGACCGGCTCGACCTCCTCGGACGTCGGCTGGCTCGTGACGGCGACCCTGCTCAGCGGGGCCGTCTGCACGCCGCTGCTCGGACGGGCCGGGGACATGTACGGCAAACGGCGCGTCCTGCTGCTTTCGCTCGTGGCCGTCGCGGTCGGCTCGCTGGTGTGCGCGATCACCAGCGCGCTGCCGCTGCTCGTCACCGGGCGGGCGCTGCAAGGCGTCGGGCTCGCGGTGATGCCGCTGGGAATCAGCATCATGCGGGACGAACTGCCCGCCGAACGGGTCGCTTCGGCCGTCGCGTTGATGAGCGCGACGATCGGGACGGGCGCGGCGATCGGGCTGCCGATCGCCGCCGTGGTCGTGCAGTACTCGTCCTGGCACACGATGTTCTGGGTGTGTGCGGCCGTCAGCCTGCTGGTGCTGGCGGCGGTCTGGCGGATCGTGCCCGAATCGCCCGTCCGCAATCCGGGACGGTTCGACTTCGCGGGGGCGGCCGGGCTGACCGTCACGCTGCTCTGCCTGCTGATGGCGATCAGCAAGGGCGCCGACTGGGGGTGGGGGTCGGCGCGGACCGTCGGGCTGCTGGCCGTCGCGGTGCTCGTCGGGGCGGGGTGGGGGCGGTTCGAGCTGCGGCACGACGAACCGCTCGTCGACCTGCGGGTGTCGGCGCGGCCCACGGTGCTGCTCGCCAACCTCGCCGCGCTGTTCATCGGGTTCGCGTTCTACGCCAACTCGCTCGTCACCGCGCAGCTCGTCCAGGAACCCGCGACGGCCGGATACGGCCTCGGCATGTCGATCGTCGCGAGCGGGCTCTGCCTGCTCCCGGGCGGAATCTGCATGGCGTTCCTGTCGCCGGTGTCCGCGCGGATCTCGACGGCGCGCGGGCCGAAGACCACGGTGGCCCTGGCGGCGGGGCTGATCGCAGTAGGCTATGTGGTCCGCTATTTCACCAGCCACGAGCTCTGGACGATCATCTTGGGCGCCACCATCGTCGCCACCGGGACGGGCCTCGCCTACTCCGCCCTCCCGATGCTGATCATGCGCGCGATCCCCGTCACCGAGACGGCCGCCGCCAACGGGCTCAACACACTGATGCGGATGATCGGGCAGTCGGCGTCCAGCGCGATGTCGGCGGCGGTGCTCGCCCATCTGACGTTCCAGGGCCACGCCACACTCCGCGCCTATCTGGTGATCTTCGTGATCGCGGGGGCGGCGGCGCTGGCCTCGCTGGCCGTCACCCTGTCCCTTCCGCGCCGGGTCGTGCAGGCCGTCGCCGTATGAGCACCGACACCGGCCGGACGGCGATCCTCAAAGCGGCGCGACGCGCGTTCGCCCTGCGCCCGTACGCGGCGGTGACGCTGCGGGGGATCGCCGCGGAGGCCGGGGTCAGCGCCGCGCTGATCGTCAAGCATTTCGGGGGGAAGGAGCAGCTCTTCGCGGCCGTCGCCGACTTCTCCTCCGACGCCGACCTGCTGTTCGACCACCCCCGTGACGACCTCGGCCGGCACATGGTGGAGACCCTTCTCGTCACACGGCGGGCCGGGGACGCCAGCCCGCTGATCCGCGTGATCTTCGGGATCGGCGCGGGCGACGAACGCGCCCTGCTCCCCGAACGGTTCCGCGCCCAGGTCACCGCCCGGCTGGAGGCGCTGCTCGACGGCCCGGACGCCCGGCTGCGCGCCGAACTGATCCTCGCCCACTTCCTCGGCCTGAGCACCCTCGTCGGCATTCACCGCGACGGCGCCGCCGCCACCGCCGACCTGGCCCGCGTGATCTCCTTGTACGCTCCCGCCATACAGTCCCTCATCGAGGGCTAGCCTCACCCCCGGAGGTCCCCCATGGAGCTCGACCACGAGATCATCGTTCCGGCCGACCCCGCCGCTCTCTGGCAGACGCTCCAGGAGTCGGCCACCGACCGCACCGGCAAGCTGAAACTCAAGGTCGGCACCAGCTCCGTCACCCTGAACGGCACTCTCACCGTCGCGGTCGTCGACGACTTCACCCGCACCCTCATCCTGGAAGCGGAGGCCAAAGAGGCCCGCGGCCCCGGCACCCTCACCGCCACCTTCCAGGCCACCGTCCACCCCACCCCCACCCCCTCCACCTCCCGCCTCACCCTCCACTCCAAACTCTCCCTCACCGCCCGCCTGGCCCCCGTCCCCACCCCCCCCCCCCCCACCCCC
>NZ_BAAGZI010000247.1:0-8942 GCF_054778695.1 Actinocorallia lasiicapitis | reverse complement strand
GCCGCGGCGGGTTCCTCGGCGGCGGCAGGCGGGCCCGGATCGAGGAGCTGGAGGAGGAGAACGGACGGCTGCGCGCCTGGATGGCGCGGCTCGGCGCCCAGGACGCCCCGGCAGTCGCGGCCGAGCTGGAAGGGCTGCGCGCCGAGCAGGACGCGGTCAGGGCCGAGACCCTGCGGCTCGAAGCCGAGGCACGCGCGCTGCGGCGGAGTATCGTCGAGACCAACGACGCGGCGCTCCTGCAAGAGGCCGGGGTGTACGAGTTCCAACACCCCCTGGCGAACGCACTGGCCTACAAGCAGGAACTGACCAAGATCAAAGAGCGGATCAAGACGGCGGCGAAGGGCGATCGTGCGGTCACCGGCGCGACCGCCTGGCAGGTCAACGGCTCGGCCGCGCAGGGCGCGAAGATGGTCCGCGACTTCTCCAAACTGATGCTGCGGGCCTACAACGCCGAAGCCGACAACCTGGTCCGGACGATGCGCCCCTACAAGCTGGAGTCCGCGGCCGACCGGTTGGCCAAGAGCGCGGCGGCCATCGAGCGGCTCGGGAAGACCATGAGCATCAAGGTCAGTCCCACCTACCACGAACTGCGGCTCAAGGAGCTGCGGCTGACCGCCGACTACCTGGAGAAGACCGAGCGGGAGAAGGAGGAGCTGCGGGCGGAACGCGAACGGCAGCGGGAAGAGGAGAAGGCCGCCAGGGAGTTCGCCAGGGAGCGGGAGCGGCTCAGGAAGGAGCTGGAGCACAACCAGGCGGCCCTGGCGCGGCTGGAGGCCAACGGGGACGGTGCGGGGGCGGCCGCGATCCGGGAACGGCTGGGGGAGCTGGGGGCCGCGATGGAGGACGTCGAGCTGCGTGAGGCCAACATCCGGACCGGCTACGTCTACGTCATCTCCAACATCGGCGCCTTCGGGGAGCGGATGGTCAAGATCGGGCTGACCCGCAGGCTCGAGCCGATGGACCGGGTCAGGGAGCTCGGTGACGCTTCGGTGCCCTTCCGGTTCGACGTGCACGCCCTGATCTTCAGCCGGGACGCGGTGAGCCTGGAGAACCGGCTGCACCAGGTGTTCGCCGATCGGCGGGTCAACCAGGTCAACCAGCGGCGGGAGTTCTTCTACGCGACCCCGGCGGAGGTCCGCGCCGAGCTGGAGAAGATGCGGTGGGACGGCAACCACGTGCTCGAGTACGAGGAGTTCGCCGAGGCCGTCGAGTTCCGGGCGGGACGAAGGGTGTGAGGTATGTCATAACCGGGCGGTAGGGGGTATCTGGAGCGATCCACCTCGGAGGGGATGATCGGGCGGCCGGTAAGGTCGGGAGCGTGAAGGAGGCGGAGGTGGAGACGATGCGGGACAGGATCTGGACGGTGCCGAACGCGCTGAGCCTGGCCCGGCTGCTGGGAGTGCCGCTGTTCTTCTGGCTGGTGCTGGCCGAGCACGACGGGTGGGCGATCGGGCTGCTGATGCTGGCCGGCCTGTCCGACTGGGCCGACGGCAAGCTCGCGCGGGCGCTCAACCAGACCAGCAAACTCGGCACGATGCTCGACCCGCTCGCCGACCGCCTGTACATCTTCGCGACCCTCATCGGCCTGACCGTCCGGGAGATCGTCCCCTGGTGGCTGACCGGCCTCCTGGTCGCCCGCGAGGTCTACATGTCCGGGCTGCTGGGCGTGCTCAAGCACTACGGCTGGACGGGCCTGCCCGTCAACTTCGTCGGCAAGGCCGCGACGATGAACCTGCTGTACGCGTTCCCGCTGCTGCTGTGGGGCTCCCACGACGGAACCGTCGCCACGGTGGCACGGGTCCTCGGCTGGGCCTTCGCCGCCTGGGGCACCGCCCTGTACTGGTACGCCGCCGCCCTGTACACCGTTCAGGCCCGACAGCTCATCTCGTCCCTGCCCCCCAGTGAAAAGGGAGTTGCTCCAGCGCCATGAAGGCCGTCGTGATGGCCGGAGGCGAGGGGACGCGGCTGCGTCCCATGACCGCCAACCAGCCCAAGCCGCTGCTGCCCGTCATCAACCGACCGATCATGGAGCATGTGCTCCGGCTGCTGAAAAGACACGGTTTCACCGAGACCGTGGTGACCGTCCAGTTCCTGGCCGCCCTCATCCGGAACTACTTCGGTGACGGCGAGGAGCTGGGCATGGCCCTCCAGTACGCGACCGAAGAGGTGCCCCTGGGCACCGCGGGAAGCGTCAAGAACGCCGAGGACGCCCTCAAGGACGACCGCTTCCTGGTGATCTCCGGCGACGCCCTCACCGACATCGACCTGACCGACATGGTGCGCTTCCACAAGGAGAACGGCGCCCTGGTCACGATCGGCCTGAAGCGGGTCCCCAACCCCCTCGAGTTCGGCATCATCATCTGCGACGACGAGGGCCGCATCCAGCGTTTCCTGGAGAAGCCGACCTGGGGCCAGGTCTTCTCCGACACCGTCAACACCGGCATCTACGTGATGGAGCCGGAAGTCCTGGAACGGGTCGCGGCGGGCGAGTCCGTCGACTGGTCCAGTGACGTGTTCCCGCAGCTCCTGGCCGAGGGCGCGCCCCTGTTCGGTTATGTCGCCGACTGCTACTGGGAGGACGTCGGCACCCACGAGTCCTATCTGAAGGCCCAGGCCGACATGCTGTCCGGCAAGATCGACATCGAGATCGACGGTTTCGAGGTCAGCCCCGGCGTCTGGGTGGCGGAGGGCGCCGAGGTCGACCCCGAGGCCGTCCTGAAGGGCCCGCTGTACATCGGCGACTACGCCAAGGTCGAGGCGGGCGCGGAGCTGCGCGAGTTCACCGTGCTGGGCAGCAACGTCGTGGTCAAGGAGGGCGCGTTCCTGCACCGGGCCGTCATCCACGACAACGTCTTCGTCGGCCCGTCCACGAATCTGCGCGGCTGCGTGGTCGGCAAGAACACCGACATCATGGCGGGCGCCCGGATCGAAGAGGGCGGCATCGTCGGCGACGAGTGCGTCATCGAGGCCGAGGCCCTGGTCCAGAACGGGGTGAAGGTCTACCCGTTCAAGACCATCGAGGCGGGCGCGGTCGTCAACACCAGCGTCATCTGGGAGTCGCGCGGCCAGCGCAACCTGTTCGGCGCGCGCGGCGTGTCCGGCCTGGTCAACGTGGAGATCACCCCGGAGCTGGTGGTCCGGCTGACCAGCGCCTACGCCACGACCCTGAAGAAGGGTGCGACGGTCATCACGGCCCGCGACGCCTCCCGCGCCGCCCGCACCCTGAAACGCGCCGTGATCGCCGCCCTGACGGCCAGCGCCATCAACGTCCAGGACCTGGAGGCGTGCGCCCTGCCGCTGGCCAGGTTCGAGACGGCCAACGAGGAGTGCGCCGGCGGCATCTTCATCCGCACCACCCCCGGCGACCCTCAGGGCGTCGACATCATCTTCCTGGACGAGACCGGCGCCGACCTGTCCCAGGCCGCCCAGCGCAAGCTGGAGCGCGTCTACCAGCGGCAGGAGTACCGCAGGGCGTTCCCCGGTGAGATCGCCGAGCTCTCCTACCCGACCAGGACGGTCGAGACCTACTCCAAGGACCTGCTCCGCAGGGTCGACATCACGGGTGTCGCGGACGCCGAACTGAAGATCGTCCTGGACTGTGCGGGCGGGGTCGTCGCGAACGTCCTGCCGGGCCTGCTGAGCCGGGTCGGGGTCGAGGACCTCACCCGCAACAACCGGCTGGACGAGGCCCACCCGACCGAGACCCTGGCCGAGCGGACCCGTGATCTGGAGCGGCTCGGCGAGCTGGTCTCCTCCTCGCGCGCCACGTTCGGCGTCCGGTTCGACCCGGTGGGGGAGCGGATCTCCCTGGTCGACGAGAACGGCGAGCCGATCAGCGACGACCGCGCCCTGCTCGTCCTGCTCGATCTGGTGGCCGCCGAGCGCAGGCAGGGCCGGGTGGCGCTGCCGGTGACCACGACCAGGGTCGCGGAGAAGGTCTGCCGGTTCCACGGGGTGGCCGTCGACTGGGTCGCGACCAGCCAGGACGTCCTCACCAGGGCCGCCGCCGAACCCGACGTGATCTTCGCGGGCGACGGCAGGGGCGGGTTCATCTTCCCCGAGTTCGGCCACACCGTCGACGGGATCGCCGCGTTCGTCCGGCTGGTCGGCCTGGTCGCCAGGACGCGTCTGACGCTCTCCCAGATCGACGAGCGGATCCCCGCCGCCCATCTGCTGAAGCGCAGCGTCCCGACCCCGTGGGCGGCCAAGGGGAGCGTCATGCGGACCGTCGTGGAGGCCGCGGGCGACCGCGAGATCGACACCACGGACGGCGTCCGGGTGGTGGAGAAGGACGGCCGCTGGGCGATGGTCCTGCCCGACCCCGCCGAGGCCGTCACCCATCTGTGGGCGGAGGGCCCCGACCCCGAATCCGCGCGGGCTCTGCTCGACGAATGGGCCGCCGTGGTGGAGGCCGCCGGCACCTGATCGATCACGGACGGACCCGTGACCGCCGCGGGCGCGGTACGGTCTTCCTGACACGTTTCCCGGATGCGGTGATCCGCGCGGCGGCATAGACCGACGATCACCGCGCCCGGTAGCGTTGTCGAGTTAGGTAATCATGCAGAGCGGGGCGCGTCCCGGGGGACAGCGCCGATGGTAGGAGGCCGAGCCGATCGATGCCGAGCGTCTACTGCACCCAGTGCGGTCACGCCAATCCCGATGGCGCCCGCTTCTGCTCCAACTGCGGCACCCCTTTGGTCCGCAGCGCCCAGCCGGCCTCGTACGAGACCCCCGGTGAGTCGACTTCGACGATCTCGATCTCCGGTCTGACCGACGGCCTGGAACTGCCCGAGCAGGAGGACGGCGGCGACCAGCTCAACGTGGAGGCGCTGCCGCCCGGCACCGCTCTCCTCGTGGTGCGGCGCGGTCCCAACGCGGGCAGCAGGTTCCTGCTCGACAAGGACCGCACCTCGGCCGGGCGTCACCCCGAGAGCGACATCTTCCTCGACGACGTGACGGTCTCCCGCCGCCACGCCGAGTTCGCCCGCCAGGGCAACGGTTTCACCGTCCGCGACGTCGGCAGCCTCAACGGCACCTACGTGAACCGCGAGCGGATCGACCACGCCCAGCTGGCGCCGAACGACGAGGTCCAGATCGGCAAGTTCCGGCTGGTCTTCCTGACCAACCCCCACCACGGCTGACCGGGCGGTGGCTTGAGCGCGAGTGCGGCCCGGGCGTACATGACGATCGGGGACGTCCTGACCCAGTTGCGGGCGGATTTCCCCGACATCACCCTCTCCAAGATCAGGTTTCTGGAGGCGGAGGGGCTGATCGAGCCGGAGCGCACTCCCGCGGGCTACCGCAAGTTCGGCAACGCCGACGTGGAGCGGCTCCGCTACATCCTGGCCGCGCAGCGCGACGAGTACCTGCCGCTGCGTGTGATCAAAGAGCAGCTCGACGGCGGGCAGCCGCGGTCGGTGCCGGCCCCGCGCAAGCTGGTGGCCGCCGACTCCGAACCGGCGCGTGACGTGGCGCTGACCCGGCGGCAGCTCCTGGACGGGGCGGGCATCTCCGAGGCCCTGCTGGACGAGCTGGAGGCCTACGGGCTGGTCCGGCGGGTCAGGGGCCAGTACGACAACGACGCCCTCAGCGTGGCCCGCACGGCGGCCGCGCTGGGCGGGTTCGGGTTCGAGGCCCGCCATCTGCGGGTGATCAAGGCGGCGGCCGAGCGGGAGCTCGATCTGATCGAGCAGATGATCGCCCCGCTGCTGCGCCGCCGCAGCCCCGGCGCCCACGAGGAGGCCGGTGAGACGGCTAGGGAGATCTCCGCGCTGGCGCTCGCACTGCACGCCGCCCTGGTCTCCGCGGGGCTGCGCGACAGCCTCGACCGCTAGCCCGATCCGGGCCTTGAGGCGGTGCTCTCTCGATCGGGTCTCTCGATCGGTTACGGCCCTTCGGGTGTAGTTTGGCATGTGAGAGCCGATACCTGCGCCGAGGAGTCGTTGTGAAACTGATGGAGGTCGTCGGCGTACGGGTCGAGATGCCCTCCAACCAGCCGATCGTCCTGCTGAAGGAGTCGGACGGCGACCGGTATCTCCCGATCTGGATCGGCGCGGTGGAGGCCACCGCGATCGCGTTCGCCCAGCAGGGGATGCTGCCCGCCCGCCCGCTGACGCACGATCTGTTCAAGGACGTCATCGAGGCGCTCGGCTCCCAGCTCCGCACGGTCAACATCACCGCGCTCCGCGAGGGGATCTTCTTCGCCGACCTGGTGTTCGCCGGGGGAGTGGAGGTCAGCGCGCGGCCCTCGGACTCCATCGCGCTCGCCCTGCGCACCGGGGCCTCGATCTTCGCGAGCGAGGACGTCCTGGACGAGGCGGGAGTCTCCATCCCCGCTGATGAGCAAGAGGACGAAGTCGAGAAATTCCGGGAGTTCCTGGACACGATCACTCCAGAGGACTTCGACCGCGGCGTGTGAGCTGGTCACAGTGGGTAAGGATTAGCTCGGGACAGCTACGTCCGGCCGTTTGCGCACGTGAAGCCGAATGATCCGGTGTGCGACGCGCCGAGGGCGGACGTTGACCCTGCCCTGACCGGCACCTACCGTGCTGGTGGAACGCTCGTGGTGTAATTCCGCCAAACCCCCTTGGCGGAGCACCGCGTGCTGACAGAAGTCGGAGGTCCGCGTGGCGGTGAGCAGCGGCGAGGACAAGGTGGATCGCGAGCGCGAGCTCGCCTCCCAACGTGCCGGGGAACAGGGCCTGCTGTTCGACAACGGCTCGGTGGGCGCGCCCAGGGCCGATGTCGGCTATCGAGGCCCCACGGCCTGCTCCGCGGCCGGGATCACCTACCGCCAGCTCGACTACTGGGCCCGCACCGGGCTGGTCGAGCCGAGCGTGCGGAGCGCCCACGGCTCGGGCAGCCAGCGCCTGTACGGCTTCCGCGACATCCTGGTCCTCAAGGTCGTCAAGCGGCTGCTGGACGCCGGTGTCTCGCTCCAGCAGATCCGCACGGCCGTCAACCACCTCCGTGACCGCGGTGTGGAGCACCTGTCCCAGATCACCCTGATGAGCGACGGCGTGAGCGTCTACGAGTGCACCTCGCCGGACGAGGTCGTGGATCTGCTCCAGGGCGGCCAGGGCGTCTTCGGGATCGCGCTGGGCCGGGTCTGGCAGGAGGTCGAGGGTTCCCTCGCCGACCTGCCCGCCGAACGCGCCGAGGACGACTTCGGCTCCGACCACGCGGGCGACGAACTGTCGGCCCGCCGCCGCGCCCGCAAGGGCGCCTAGCCGCCTTCAACGAACGCCGAGGGCCCCGGGAAGAATCTTCCCGGGGCCCTCGGCGTTCTCAGGTCAGAGGGCGTCGCGCCGCTGCAGGTAGGTGAAGGAGGCCCAGCCGGGCAGGACCGGCAGCCAGAACGTCAGCAGCCGGAACAGCAGGACGGCCGAGGTGGCCTGCTCCAGCGGCAGGCCCGCGAGCTTCAGCCCGCCGATCAGCGCGGTCTCCACGGCGCCCAGGCCGCCGGGCGTGGGTGCGGCGGAGCCGATCGCGTTGCCGGTGAGGAACACGACCGCGACGGCCGTCCAGGACAGCGAGCCGCCGAACGCGCGGATCGAGGCGTCCAGGCAGATCACGAAGAACACGGTGATCAGCAGGGTGCCGCTGAGCCCCGTCGCGATCTTCTTGGGGTTCTGCAGGACGTCCAGCAGCCGCGGCACCACCCCGTCGAACATGTTCTTGAGCCGCTCCATCACCAGCTTGCGGACCCGTTTGACGGTCGCGAGCGCCCCCAGCACGGCCGCGACCGTCAGCAGCACGATCACGATGGTCTTGGACGGCGCGAACTCGGTGGTCGTGTTCTGGCTCTGCTGCGACCCGGCCAGGAACCCGAAGACGATCAGCAGCCCGATATGGACGACCATCCCGACGAGCTGCGACGCCCCGACGCTCGCCACCGCGGGCCCCGGCCGGATCCCGGCCCGCTGCAGGAACCGCGTGTTGACCGCCACCCCGGAGACCGCTGCGGGCGCGACCAGCTTCACGAACGAGGCCGAGAGCTGCGCCAGGACGGTCCGCCACAGCGACAGCCGCTCGGGCACGAACCCGATCAGCATCATCGCGGCCGCCAGATAGGTGCCGGCGGAAGCCACCAGCGCGACGATCGCCCACCACCAGTTCGCGGTGGTGAGGACCTGGCCGACGTCCACGTTGCCGAGGGTCGACATCAGGAAGTAGGCGGCGATCGTCAGACCGACGATGCTGACGATGGTCCGGGGCCGGAACCGCTCCAGCCGGACGGGCTGGACCTCGACCTCGGGCCAGAACCGCAGGATCTCCTCGCGGAGCCCGCTGAGCAGCTCCTTGTGCTGGCGGAGCGCCTGGCGGGTGTCGCGGGACAGCGCCACCTTCTGCAGCAGCGGCACGATCTGCGCCAGCGACTCCGAGTCGATCACCCGGTGGGCGGTGGCGACGGCCCGCTCGGGCCCGACCCGCAGCGCCAGCGTGGTCAGGAGCTGGGCCTGGTCGAGCCGGAGCAGCAGATCGCCGACCGCGATCTCGCCGCGGGAAAGGCCCACCAGATACGGCTCGCCCGAGTGGACGAGGATCGAGGTCTGGTCGAGGCTGCGGTGGGCGATCCGCTGCTTGTGCAGCAGATCGACCTCGCGCCAGATGCCGACGAGGAGCTCGTCGGTCAGCGCCTTCTCCGGCAGGTCCTGCAGGAGGACGCCGTCGACGTGCTGGTAGGCCAGGAGCGCCGCCTCGGTGCCCACCTCGGACGTCGCGATGAGCCGGGGGGTCCTGGCCTGGGCGGCGGCCACCGCGTAGGCCATCAGCGACTCCTGCTCCAGCGAGCGGCGCAGCGAGCGCAGCGCCCGGCGCGGCTGGTTGGCCCGCAGCCGCAGCCCCCGCCAGATCCGGTAGAGCAGGCCCGAGGTCTGCTGGTCGCGGTCCAGGACGGTGACGTCCAGCGGGCCGCCCGCGGCCTGGACGAGGTAGCGGCG
>NZ_BAAGZI010000246.1:0-8998 GCF_054778695.1 Actinocorallia lasiicapitis | reverse complement strand
GGCGGCGGGCACCCGCGCCTGGGTGCTGGTGCAGCGGTGCGACCAGGTCCGCACGCCCGCGCTGCGCACGGCCGCCGTCCCCGACCTGTCCCGCGTCCAGTACGAGATCGCCGAGCTGGTCGCGGCGGGCACCACCGAGCACGAGATCGCCGAACGCGTCCAGCTCCCGCCCCGGATGGTCGCGGAGCAGCTCGTCGAGATCTGCGCGAAGCTGGGCGTCTCGGGACCGGAGCGACTGGCGGTACTCCTGTCACCTTCCGTGTGATTTCTCCTGAGAAGTAACAGAACGGTCGAGGTCTGTGAGAGGGTTCAACTCCCGGATGATCGAGAGGCGACGCTCGCGATGGCTCACACCCGCCGATTCTTGGGGATCACCGCGGCCCTGATGGCCGCGTCCGTCTTCGCCACCGCCTGCAGCGGCGACCCCGAAGACGTCACCTTCACCCCGACGCCCGACGCGACCGCCGTGGAGCCCTCGGGCGACACCCCGAAGCAGCAGCCGGGGCCCAAGGTCGTGGCGCTGCCCGCCGCCGAGGACATGCCCGCACCCGCGATCCAGCCCAAGGGCACGGGCGGCGGAGCCGGCGACAAGAAGAAGCCCGGCGGCAAGAAGAACGACGGCGACGGCAGCAACACGCCGTCGGTGCCCAGGACCGGCAACTGCCTCAAGGGCGTCGGCATGTGGGACATCACCAAGAAGGCGCTCACCGACTCAGGCTCCTGCTGGTACTACTCCTGGAGCACCGACGACTGGTACGGCGCGCCCGCCGGCACCGAGTTCGTCCCGATGATCTGGGGCCGCCGCGACCTGGGCAAGATCGGTCAGGCCAAGGGCGGGAACCTGCTCGGCTTCAACGAGCCCGATCTCGGCGGCGAGGCCAACCTCAGCCCCGAAGAGGCGCTCGACCTGTGGCCGCAGCTCGTCGCGACCGGCAAGCGGCTCGGCAGCCCGGCGCCGTCCTGGGGCGGCGACCGTCCCGGCGGCTGGCTCGACCGGTTCATGCAGGGCGCCAAGCAGCGCGGGCTGCGCGTCGACTTCGTCGCGCTGCACTACTACGAGGACACCTTCGGTGACGGCACCAACGTCGCCGAGCTGAAGCAGTATCTGACCAACGTCCACAACCGGTACGGCAAGCCGATCTGGCTGACGGAGTTCGCGCTGATGAACCTGGTCGGCGGCCAGAAGTACCCCGAGCAGTGGCAGCAGGCGAACTTCGCCAAGGCCGCCACCAAGATGCTGGAAGGCCTGCCGTTCGTCGAACGCTACGCCTGGTTCGCGCTGCCCACCAGCCGCGGCAACCAGACCGGCCTGTTCAACGACGACGGCTCCCCGACCGCGCCGGGCCGCGCCTTCATGCAGGCCGCCCGCACCCGATGACGAGAGACCCCCACTCCATGCCCTCCTCGCGCCGGCTGCTCGGGCTGACCGCCGCCCTGACGTCCCTGTGCCTGCTGTCCGCCGCGTGCAGTGGCGGGGAGCCGGGGGCCGTGTTCACGCCGACGCCCGAGGCGTCCGTGCCGAAGAGTGCGGGGAAGCCTTCCGGCAAGGCGGAGGACCGGGGGAAGGTCGTGGCGCTGCCCGCGCCCGAGGCGATGCCCGCGCCAGGGCTCCAGCCGAAGGGCACCGGGGGCGGCACTCGCGGGAAGAAGGACGGGGGCAAGCAGAAGACGCCGCCCTCCATCCCGAAGACCGGGAGCTGTATGAAGGGCGTCGGGACCTGGGACATCACCAAGAAGGCGCTCACCGGCTCCGGCTCGTGCTGGTACTACACCTGGAGCCCGAACGACTGGTACGGCGCCCCGCCCGGCGTCGAGTTCGTCCCGATGATCTGGAGCGCGAAGGACATCGGGCAGGTCGGCCAGGTACAGGGCAGGACCCTGCTCGGCTTCAACGAACCCGACATGGCGGGCCAGGCGAACATGTCCGTCGAGCAGGCGCTCGACCTGTGGCCGCAGCTCGAGAAGACCGGCAAACGGCTCGGCAGCCCCGCACCCGTCTGGGGTGGCGACATCCCCGGCCGCTGGCTCGACCAGTTCATGCGCGGCGCCGAGCAGCGCGGCTACCGCGTCGACTTCATCGCCCTGCACTTCTACACCAAGAACTTCGACACCGCGACGGCCGTCAGCGAGCTCAAGGGCTATCTCGAACGGACCTACGCGCGGTACCGCAAACCGATCTGGCTGACGGAGTTCGCGCTGATCAACCATGAGGGCGGCATGTTCTACCCGCCGCTCTGGCAGCAGGCCGCGTTCGTGAAGTCCGCGACGTCGATGCTCGCCAAACTGCCCTACCTCGAACGCTACGCCTGGTACGCGCTGCCCAACACGCGCAACAACCCGACCGGGCTGATGGACGGCGACGGCAACCCCACCGAACCGGGCCGCGCCTTCATCGACGCCGCCCGCACCAAATAGCGGAACGGGCCCCGCAGCCTGCGGAGCCCGTTCCCTGCAGCGGTCGATCAGGCGTCGACGGACTCGGGTGTCTTCGCCTTCTGCGCGGCCCGCAGGCCCAGGAAGCCGAAGGCCGCGCCCAGCATCGTCCAGAGGATCGTGGACGACGCCACGGCCAGCGCCCGGAAGTTCCAGAGCAGGTCCGCGGGGACGGGCAGCGGGTCGTCGTTGTCCGGCAGCAGGAAGGTCAGGGCCAGCGCGACCACGACCAGCGCCACCGCCGCCGACTGGCGGACGTGTTCCGGCCGCCCCTTCAGCGACGCGTACAGCCGCCAGGCGACGAACACCGCGATCAACCCGATCGCGATCGCCGCCGTCCAGCCGTACGAGCGGGAGTCCAGCGACTCGGGGTCGCCGACCCCCGGCGGGTTGGCCGGGTAGCGGAGGAAGGGCAGCAGATAGAAGCCCAGGTAGGCCGCGCCGGCCAGCCCGAGGGAACGTTCCCAGGGGCGGGTCGAGGCGGATCGGTGGAAAAGGGCCCAGTACAGGACGGCGAACAGGACGCCGAAGGCGATGCCCGCGCCGACCGTGGCCAGGATCAGGCCGAGGTGCTGCTCGGAGCGGGTGAACACCTCCTCCATCTCGTCGACGGTCATGCCGGTGGTCTCGGCGGCGCTGCGCTGCGACTCCAGCTCGACCGCGCGGTCCATGGTGGGTTCGGCCACGAAGAAGGCGAAGGCGCCCGCCACGAGGCCCGCGAAGGCACCGGAAAGCACTCCCCGGCCGATCAGGCGGGGGAGGATCTCGTTGCTCATCAGTGGCAGGGGGCGCCGAGCAGGTGGCGACCGTCGTGCGCCAGCTCGTGCAGGTAGGTCTGCGGCGCGTACAGCAGCGCGTAGAGCGTCAGCAGAGAGAAGAGGACGGCGAACGCGATGACGGCGTAGGTGCGCAGGTTTCCGACGACGGGTCGGACGTCCACCTGCGTCTGGTCCATGGCGGACATGAGTGTGGGGTCTCCTTTCGGGGTGCCTCGCCCCGATGATGGGAGGACGACGGGTCAGTCTCCTGACTTCCGGGCCCCCGCGAAGGGGGCCGGTCACAGTGGCGGGACCGTCCCGGGATCACACCGGGTTCCTGCACACCGTCGCCTCTTTATGCATTTGTCCCCCTGAGCCTCCCTTGCGGGGGGCACGCCGTCAAGCTTCTCGACAGGTGAGATGGATGCCCGAGAGGTGAGACGGATGTACTAGGCTGCGCCCATGGCAGCTCGCACAATCCGTCTCGCAGTCGTCGCAGGTGACGGCATCGGCCCCGAGGTCGTCGCCGAAGGCCTGAAGGTCCTCGACGTGATCGCCGGTCAGTACGACCTCGCGATCGAGAAGACCACCTACGATCTCGGCGCCGCCTTCTGGCACCGCACCGGTGAGGCCCTGCCCGACGCGGTGCTCGCAGAGATCAAGGGCCATGACGCGATCCTGCTCGGCGCGATCGGCGACCCGACCGTCCCGTCCGGCACCCTGGAGCGCGGGCTGCTGCTGCGCCTGCGGTTCGAGCTCGACCACTATGTGAACCTGCGGCCGGTCAAGCTGTTCCCCGGCGTCACCACCCCGCTGGCGGGCGTCGGCCCCGACGACATCGACATGATCGTCGTCCGGGAGGGCACCGAGGGGCCGTACACGGGCGTCGGCGGCGTGATCCGCAAGGGCACCCCGCACGAGGTCGCCACCCAGGAGAGCGTCAACACCGCCTTCGGGGTCGAGCGGGTCGTGCGGTACGCGTTCGAGCTGGCCAACGGCCGTCCGCGCAAGAAGCTGACCCTGGTGCACAAGGACAACGTGCTGACCTTCGCGGGCGAGCTCTACCAGCGCCTGGTGCGCGAGGTCGGCGTCGAGTTCCCCGACGTCACCACCGACTACGCCCATGTCGACGCCGCGACCATGTACTTCGTCAACGACCCGGGGCGGTTCGACGTGATCGTCACCGACAACCTGTTCGGCGACATCATCACCGACATCGGCGCCGCGATCGCCGGCGGCATCGGCCTGGCGGCGTCCGGCAACGTCAACCCCGACCGCACCGCGCCGTCGATGTTCGAGCCCGTCCACGGCTCGGCCCCCGACATCGCGGGCCAGCAGAAGGCCGACCCGACGGCCACGATCCTGTCGGTCGCCATGCTGCTGGACCACCTCGGCCTGCCCGAGGCCGCCCGCAAGATCGAAACCGCCGTCGGTGAGGACCTCACCGAGCGCACCGGTCCCCGCTCGACCTCCCAGGTCGGGGACGCCATCGCCAAGCGAGTAGCCGGGTAGGCGGCAGCCTGCCCCTCAGTAAGAAGGCGTGCCGCGAGCAAGATCCGCGGCACGCCTTCTTCGTGTGCCGCGGAAGGTGAGATAGAGACCACAATGGAGATTGCCGGTATCGTCCATACCGGTGATCCGGGAGAGGTACGACACATGATCGAGTTCGACGTCAACCTTGTTGACCAGCGCAAGTCCGCCGAGGAGCGCGAGGCGCTGCTGGCGAATCCGGGCTTCGGCCAGATCTTCACCGAGCACATGGTCACCATCGAGTGGTCGGGCGCGGAGGGCTGGCACAACGCCCAGCTCAGGCCGTACGGCCCGCTCGCCCTCGATCCGGCGACCAAGGTCTTCCACTACGCGCAGGAACTGTTCGAAGGGCTGAAGGCCTACCGGCAGCCGGACGGTTCGATCGTCTCCTTCCGTCCCGAGGCCAACGCCGCGCGGTTCAACCTGTCGTGCGACCGGATGGCCATGCCGCGGCTGCCCGAGGAGACCTTCGTCAAGGCCCTGGAGCTGCTGGTCGACGCCGACCGCGACTGGGTGCCGACCCGTGAGGGCCACAGCCTCTACCTGCGGCCGTTCATCATCGCGACCGAGACGGGCATGGGCGTCAACGCCCCGTCCGACAAGTACCTGTTCTGCGTGATCGCCTCGCCGTCGGCCGCGTACTTCTCCGGCGCGATCAAGCCGGTGTCGGTCTGGCTGTCCACCGAGTACACGCGGGCCGCTCCCGGCGGCACCGGGTTCGCCAAGTGCGGCGGCAACTACGCGGCGGCGTTCGTGGCGCAGCAGCAGGCCGTCACGCAGGGCTGCGACCAGGTCGTCTGGCTCGACTCCGCCGAGCACCGGTGGATCGAGGAGATGGGCGGCATGAACATCTTCTTCGTGTACGGCTCCGGCCCGGACGCGCGGATCGTCACCCCGCCGCTCACCGGCACCCTGCTGCCCGGCATCACCCGCGACTCGCTGCTGCGGCTCGCACCCGACCTGGGGATCAAGGTGTCGGAGGAGAAGGTCAGCACCGGCCAGTGGCGCGAGGACGCCGAGTCCGGCGCGCTGACCGAGGCGTTCGCCTGCGGGACGGCCGCGGTGATCACCCCGATCGGCCGGGTCAAGGGCGAGGACGGCGAGTTCACCCTCACCGACGCGATGGGCCCGGTCACGGCCCGCCTCCGCGAGGAGCTCGTCGGCATCCAGTACGGCGACCGCCCCGACCCCTACACGTGGATCACCAAACTGGCCTGACGGCCATCTCATATCGCGAGACCGATGTGACGGTTGAGCTACCCGTGTGTAACACTGCTCGTGTTATGCGCACCGACCTGATCATTATCGGACGGCGCGTCGGCTGATCACTAGGACGAAGCCGGCGCGCAGACCTCTCACGTCCCGTGGGGGGTCTTTTTGTTTGCCGGGTCTGTGAGGGGAATTCCAGATGAACGACGCATTCCATGTTTACGACACCACCTTGCGCGACGGTTCGCAGCAGGAGGGGTTGAACCTGAGCGTCCAGGACAAGCTGGCGATCGCCCGGCATCTGGACTCGCTCGGCGTCGGATTCATCGAGGGCGGCTGGCCGGGAGCCAACCCCAAGGACACCGAGTTCTTCAAGCTCGCCCAGTCCGAGCTCGACCTCAAGCACGCGCAGCTCGCCGCGTTCGGCGCGACCCGCCGGGCCGGTCTGAAGGCCGCCGACGACCCTCAGGTGGCCGCCCTGCGCGAATCCCGCGCGCCTGTCGTCACACTCGTGGCCAAAAGCCATGACAGGCACGTGGACCTGGCCCTCCGCACGACCCTGGCGGAGAACCTCGCGATGATCCGCGACACCGTCTCCCATCTGCGTGCGGAGGGCCAGCGGGTCTTCGTCGACGCCGAGCACTTCTTCGACGGCTACAAGGCCAACCGGGCGTACGCCCTGGAGGTCGTGCTGGCCGCCGCGGAGGCCGGCGCCGACGTCGTCGCCCTGTGCGACACCAACGGCGGGATGCTCCCCGACGAGCTCGCCGACGTCGTCCACGACGTGGTCTCGGCGGGCGCCCGGGTCGGCATCCACTGCCACGACGACTCCGGGTGCGCCGTCGCCAACTCGATGGCCGCGGTGAAGGCCGGCGCGACCCATGTGCAGGGGTGCGCCAACGGGTACGGGGAGCGTTCCGGCAACGCCAACCTGTTCACCGTGGTCGGGAACCTGCAGCTCAAGCGGGGGATGGATCTGGTGCTGCCGGAGCAGCTCGCCGAGATGACGCGGATCGCGCACGCCGTCTCGGAGATCACGAACGTGTCGCTGGCGTTCCAGCAGCCCTATGTGGGGCATTCGGCGTTCGCGCACAAGGCCGGGCTGCACGCGTCGGCGATCAAGGTCGATCCGGACCTCTACCAGCACATCGACCCGATGGCCGTGGGAAACGACATGCGGATGCTGGTGTCGTCGATGTCGGGGCGGGCGTCGGTGGAGCTGAAGGGCAAGGAGCTCGGCTACAACCTGACCAGCGAGAAGGCCGCCGAGGTCGTCACGCGCGTCAAGGACCTGGAGGCGCAGGGCTACACGTTCGAGGCCGCGGACGCCTCGTTCGAGCTGCTGCTCCGCGAGGAGCTGGCGGGCACGCCGACCAGGTACTTCACCGTCGAGTCGTGGCGGGTGATCGCCGAGCAGCGTCCCGACGGCTCCCAGGTGTCCGAGGCGACGGTCAAGGTGCACGCGAAGGGCGAGCGGATCGTCTCGACGGGCGAGGCCAACGGCCCCGTCAACGCCCTCGACAAGGCGCTGCGCACCGCGCTGGAGCGGCTCTACCCGGAGCTGGCCTCTCTGGAGCTGGTCGACTTCAAGGTCCGCATCCTGGAGGGCTCGCACGGCACCGACGCCGTCACCCGCGTCCTCATCGACTCCTCGGACGGCAAGGCCGAATGGGGCACGGTCGGCGTCGGCGAGAACATCATCGCGGCGTCCTGGCAGGCGCTCGACGAGGCCGTCACCTACTGCCTGCTCCGCGCCGGCTACGACGCCGGCTGACGCCCCGACTGATCACCGACCCGACTGATCGCCCCCGGATCGGGTAGAACGACGATCATGTCTGACGTCAAGGTCTCCGACGACACCGCCCGTTCCCAGTACGAGATCCACGTGGACGGCCAATTGGCCGGTTTCTCGCGCTATGTGGTGGAAGGTAACACCATCTCCTTCCACCACACCGAAATAGACCTCGCCTACGAAGGCCAGGGCCTGGGCAGCGAACTCGTCAAATCCGCCCTTTCCAACGCCCATTCCCGCGGCCTGAAAATCACCGCCACCTGCCCTTTCGTCCGCGAATACCTCAAACGCCACCCCGAAATCGCCACCTCTTAAACGGGCCTTTCCCGCAAGGGGGCGGCGCTTTTCTCAGGTCTGCTTGGGCCCCGCCTGCTGCACGACCTCGAACGACCACACCTCGGCCGCCGACGAAGCCGGCCCCCCCATGCCCGTGGCCCCCCGGCGCCGGGGCGAGGGCGCTGAAGGCACGTGCTCTTGTGCCGATTTTTTGTCGGGAGTCGGCGGCGAGGGCGGGCGGTATGAACTCCTGGCGGGTGGGGGGGCGTCGGACAGGGGGAAGAGGCTATGGGTGGAGGGTGCTGTGGGTGGCGAGGGTGGGGACGGGGCGGCGACGCCGGGGGGCGGTGGGCGGACGCCTCGGCCTGATGTGCGGGTGGCGCCGGTGACGATCACGGACTCGCCGATGTCGGTGGTGGGGGAGGCCGCGGGGGAGCAGACCCTGGCGGATGTGGGGATGGTGGTCGGGGAGACGGTGACGGATCGGGGGGTGGTGGCGGCCGGTTCCGAGGTCGGGGTGGAGGCTACCGAGGAGTTGTTGCGGCCCAAGCCGGACGTGCTGTTCGCGGCCGCGCCCGTGGCCGAGGCCGGGGTGGTGGGGCGGGAGGTTTGGGAGGCGCCCGACGCGCCTACCGGGCCGCAGGCCGTGGTGGGGATGGACGGGCTGCCGGTGGGGGACGAGTCGGCGACCCGGCCGGTGGCGGCGTTCGCGCTGCCCGGAGCGGGGGAGCCGGTCGGCGGCGGGGCGCCGCCGCTGGTGCCGGGGATGCGGGACGTGCCTCCCGAGGGGTGGGTGGAGCCCGGCGCGAGGAGGTCGCGGACGGGTCTGGTCGTGGTGCTCGTGGTGCTGGTCGGGTTGCTGGCGATCGGAGCGGCGGCGTTCCTGTTGTGGCCGTCGGGGAGCGACGGGAAGAAGGTGCCGCAGGCCGCGCCCGTCGCCTCGGGGACGGGTAACGCGGCCGAGGGCTCGCCCGCGGTGGAGCCGTCCGGGAGCGCGCGG
>NZ_BAAGZI010000245.1:0-9013 GCF_054778695.1 Actinocorallia lasiicapitis | reverse complement strand
TCGGCGCCCGCCGCGGCCGCGATCATGGCCGCGGTCGCGGGGCTGACCGCGCTCGCGATCGGCAGCAGCAGCGACTTCGAGCAGCGCGAGCGCGAGTACGAGCCGGCCCAGCTGATGGGGCAGACCCTGATCACGGGAATGCCCGCCGAGCGGTTCGACGCGGTGAAATCCGCGGTCGTCCGCGAGCTGGGCGGCGGGGTGGAGGTCCAGGAGTTCCGGCGGATCGGCAAGGCCGACTGCTACGGCGAGGAGGGCTGCGTCAACTTCGAGGTCGAGGGCCTGGCCTGCGAGAACGGCTGTGTCAGCTCCAACGTCCTGCTGGTCAGCGACGACCCGCGCGTGCTCCGCTTCTATCTGGGCCGCGACGACCCGGCGCTGGCCGCCGCGCTCGCCTCGGGCAAGGCCGTCCTGTTCGGCGCGCAGAAGCTACGGGACGGCGCGATGTCGGTCCGGCCGTATGCGTTCTCCGGCGGAGAGGTGAAGCAGGGCCGCCGGATCACGGTCCCGGCCGTCCACGCGGAGTCTCCGGTGCTGGCCAGGCCCGAGGCCGTGATCCCGCCGTCGGCCGCCGCGCGGTTCGGCGTGCCCGTCACGCCGCACGGGCTGGCGATCGACCGCACCGGGCATGTGGTGACGCCGGACGAGTCCGGCCGGATCGAGGAGGCCGCGAAGGGCGTCACCGGGTACGTCGACGTCTACACCGAGCGCGGTTTCACCGAGTCGTTCGCGCTGCCCGCGCTCACCCAGGGCGCGGCCGGCGCCGTCATCGCCATGGGCGGCACGCTCATCGCCACCGGCCTGTCGGCCGCCGACGCACGGCCCGACCTGGCCACCCTCGCCGCCATCGGGGCGAAGCCCCGCACCCGCAGGCTGCTGCTGATGGGGCAGGCCGCGTTCATCTCGCTGCTGGGCTGCTGGCTGGGCGTCCTGGCGGGCTTCGCGCCCGGGATCGCCGCCGCGGGGCCGCTCACCGAGAACTACGAAGGGGCGCTGGCCGTCCCGCCGCCGGGCCACACGGGCGTCGTTGACGTCCCGTGGCTGCTGCTGCTCGCCATCACCGTCGGCGTCCCCCTCGCAGCGGTCGCCACCACCGCCCTGTTCTCGCGCTCCCGGCTGCCCCTCACCCGCCGCCTGGCGGCCTGACCGGCCCCGGGAACGCGGAGACCACCCGGCTCGGGGGCCGGGCGGTCTCCGGGCGGGGCTGGGAGTCCACACCCTCGATCGGTGCGGCCCAAGATGCGTGAGCGCTCACGCGTCTGCTAGCGTGCGCGGGTGCGTGAGCGTTCACGCAGCACGAGAAGGGCCCCCTTTGCTCCGCGATCTTCCCCCGAACGGCCGGTACGCCGTCCTGCTCGAACCCCTGTGGGCGGTGCTCGGCACGTCCACGGGCTACTACCTGGCTTTCTACATGCGCGACACCGGGCTGTCCGAGACGCGGATCGGGCTGATCCTCTCGGTGCATCTGTGGCTCGCGTTCCTGGTGCAGCTCGTCACCGGGACGATCACCGACCGGCTCGGGCGGCGCCGCGCCACGCTCGTCTTCGACGTGATCTCCTGGGTGGTGCCGATGGCGCTGTGGGCGATCGCCCAGGACTTCTGGGTGTTCCTGCTCGCCCACGCGCTGCACGCCTGGTCGCGCGTGCCGATGGTGTCCTCCCGGCTGCTGGCCACCGAGGACGCCGACCCCCGCGACCGCTCCCGTGTCTTCGCCGGGATCCGGCTGCTGCTCGCGGTGTCCGGGCTGATCACCCCGCTGGTCGGGCTGGCCATGTCCCACTGGGGCTCCCAGCCGGCGCTCCGCACGATGCTGGCGGTCGGCTGCTGCACGATGCTCGCGCACGCGCTGCTCCGCAACCGGCTGATGACCGAGACCGAAGCGGGACGCGCCGCGATGCGCGCGGCGCCCACAGGCAACGTCGTGGGCGTCGCGCTGCGCAACCTCGCACGGTTCCTGCGCCGCTCCCCCGCGCTCTGGCCGCTGATCCTGCTGGTCGGCCTGAACAGCCTGGCCCTCCAGCTCGCCGTCTTCCAGGTCGTCTTCCTCGCCGACCGGGGCTTCTCCACCGGCCTGATCGCGCTGCTGCCCGCCGTCGCCGGGATCGCCGCCCTGCCCTGCCTGGTCCTGCTCAGGAGCCCGCGCCGCGCACCGGAACACCAGCCCCGCACCGAGACGCGCGTCGCGGCCGCGGCACTGGCCGGGGCCGCCGGATGGCTGCTGTTCGCCTTCGCCCCCGGGCTGCCCGCGCTGGTCGCCGCGACCGCGCTGACCACGGTCGGCGTCATCCTGATGGACGCGAACCTCGACGTGCTCGGGCTCGGCCTGCTCCCCGAGCAGGACAGGGCCGAGGGCATGTCCGCGCTCCAGGTGCTCACCGGGCTGATCGCGATCCCGTCCGGCTCGCTGGCCGCGCTCGCCTACACCACCGCGCCCGTCCTGCCGTTCCTGCTGGTCGCGGTCTGCTACCTCGGCGCCGCCAGGCTCGCGTTCCTGCTGCGCTCACGTGCGGGACAATCAGCGGACCGGCCCCGCGCGGGCGAGCCACTGCCGACAGGATGACCACGATGACGAGCAGGCGTCCGACCATCGAGGACGTCGCCAGGGCGGTCGGCGTCTCCCGCCAGACGGTCTCGCGGGCGCTCAACGACCAGGGCCGGATCGATCCCGAGACCAAGCGGAAGGTCCTGGCGGCCGTCGCGGAGCTGGGCTACCGGCCGAGCCGGTTCGCGCGCGGCCTCGTCCGCCAGGACACCGTGACGGTCGGCGTCGTCGTCCCGCCGCTCACCAACCCGTTCTTCCCCGAGCTGGTCACCGGGATCACCTCGGCCGTCCGGGCCTGGGACGGGCAGGTCCTGCTGGGCGTGCACGACGGCTCGCCGTCCGACGCGCTGAGCACCCTCGAACGGGTCCAGTCCCAGTGCGACGCGCTGATCGTGGCCGTCCCCGACGCCCCCTACCCGGGGATCACGCTGCCCGTGGTCCGGGTCGACGGCGAGGTCGGCCCGCCGGACTGGCCCGCGATCACCATCGACTATCCGGGCGGCGCGTCCCTCGCCCTGGCCCATCTGGCCGCGCGGGGCCACCGCACCGTGGCCGTCATCGACAGCGAGGGCTGCGCGGGCTCGCCGCGGCGCGTCTCCTTCGTCACGGAGGCGCCGGACCACGGCCTGACCTGCGCGGGCGTCGCCATGGCGCCCGAGACCTTCGCCGGCGGCACCGCCGCGATGACCGAGCTGGTCGCCGCCCATCCCGAGGTGACCGCGGTCTTCGCGTTCAACGACGTCATCGCGGTGGGCGCGCTGCGCGCCGCCGGAGGACGCGCGGTCATCGGCTGCGACGACCTGCTGCTCGCCGAGGTCGTCACCCCGCCGCTCACCACCGTGCGGATCGACACCTACCGTCTCGGCGAGCTGGCCGCCGACCGGCTGCGCGCGCTGCTGAACGGCGACCAGCCGGGCGACTCCGTGCTGCCCTGCACGCTCACGGTCCGCGCGTCGGCCTGAAAACGAGAAACCGCCCGGCTCGCTCAGCGGCCGGGCGGTTTCGGGGCTGACTAGTCGTTCAGCCAGGAGAACATCGGGCGGAGCTTGGCGCCCACGACCTCGATCGGGTGCGAGCCCAGCTCGTCCCGGTACTTCTTGTGGTTGACCTGACCGGAGTTCATCTCCTCGACCAGGGCCTTGGTGAACTCGCCCGACTGGATCTCGGCGAGGATCTGCTTCATCGTCTCCTTGGTCTCGGAGGTGATGACGCGCGGACCCGACTTGTAGCCGCCGAACTCGGCGGTGTCGGAGACCGACCAGTACATCTTCTGGATGCCGCCCTCGTAGATCAGGTCGACGATCAGCTTGAGCTCGTGCAGGCACTCGAAGTAGGCGACCTCGGGCTGGTAACCGGCCTCGACCAGCACCTCGAAACCCGTCTTGATCAGCTCGGCGGTGCCGCCGCACAGCACGGCCTGCTCACCGAACAGGTCGGTCTCGGTCTCCTCGGTGAACGTGGTCTTGATGCCGCCCGCGCGCAGACCGCCGATGGCCTTCGCGTACGACAGGGCCAGCGGCCACGCGTTGCCGGTCTCGTCCTTCTCGACCGCCACGATGACGGGGACGCCGCGTCCTGCCTCGAACTGGCGGCGCACCAGGTGGCCAGGGCCCTTCGGGGCGACCATGCAGACGTCGACGCCCGCGGGCGGCTCGATGAGGCCGAAGCGGATGTTCAGGCCGTGGCCGAAGAACAGGGCGTCGCCCTCGGCGAGCTCGTCCTTGATGTCGTTCTCGTAGATCGCCTTCTGCAGGTGGTCCGGCGCGAGGATCATGATGAGGTCCGCTTCCTGCGCGGCCTCCTTCGGCGTGACGACGCGCAGGCCGTCGGCCTCGACCTTGGCGCGGGTCTTGGAACCCTCGGGGAGGCCGACGCGGACGTCCACACCCGAGTCGCGCAGCGAGAGCGCGTGCGCGTGACCCTGGGAGCCGTAGCCGATCACGGCGACGTGACGGCCCTGGATGAGGCTCAGATCAGCGTCGTTGTCGTAGAACATCTCAGCCATGAGTAGGGCTGTACCTTTCTGGATGGATTACGCGCTGCGCGATTCGAGCGCACGCAGGCTACGGTCGGTGATCGAGCGGGAGCCGCGTCCGACGGCGACCATACCGGACTGGACCAGTTCCTTGATTCCGAACGGTTCGAGGCACCGGTAGAGGGCTTCGAGCTTGTCGCGATTGCCCGTCGCCTCGATGGTGACGGTGTCGGGGGCGACGTCGACGACCTTCGCGCGGAACATCTGGACGATCTCCAGCACCTGGGAGCGGCTCTCCGGACCCGTGCCGACCTTGATCAGCACCAGCTCGCGCTGGACCGAGGCCGCCGAGTCCAGCTCCACGATCTTCAGCACGTTGATGAGCTTGTTGAGCTGCTTGGTGACCTGCTCCAACGGCAACTGGTCGACGTTGACGACGATCGTCATCCGGGAGATCTCCGGGTGCTCGGTCGGTCCGACGGCCAGCGAGTCGATGTTGAACCCGCGACGGGAGAACAGCCCGGCGATCCGGGCCAGGACACCCGGCTTGTTCTCGACGAGCACGGAAAGGGTGTGGAGGGACATTAGTCTTCGTGCTCCCAGTTCGGCGCGATGTCGCGGGCGTACTTGATGTCGTCGTTGCTGGCGCCGGCGGCGACCATCGGCCAGACCATGGCGTCGTTGTAGACCACGAAGTCGATGACGACCGGACGGTCGTTGATCTCCATCGCCTTCTGGATGGCGGCGTCGACCTCGTCGGGGCTCTCCACCCGGATGCCCTCGCAGCCGTAGGCGTCGGCGAGCTTCACGAAGTCGGGGATCCGCTTGGAGTTGAGGTTGGTGTTGGAGTAGCGGCCGTCGTAGAAGAGGGTCTGCCACTGCCGGACCATGCCCAGGTTGCCGTTGTTGATCAGCGCGACCTTGATCGGGATGCCTTCGATCGCGCAGGTGGCGAGCTCCTGGTTGGTCATCTGGAAGCAGCCGTCGCCGTCGATCGCCCAGACGGTCTTGTCGGGCGCGCCGACCTTGGCGCCCATCGCGGCCGGGACCGCGTAGCCCATCGTCCCGGCGCCGCCGGAGTTGAGGAAGCTGCCGGGCTGCTCGTACTTGATGAACTGCGACGCCCACATCTGGTGCTGGCCGACGCCCGCGCAGTACAGGGCGTCCGGGCCGACGATCTGGCCGAGCCGCTCGATGACGTACTGCGGCGACAGCTCGCCGTTGGGGGCGGGGTCGTAGCCGAGCGCGTAAGTGGTCTTCCACGCGTTGAGCTGCTTCCACCAGGCCTCGTAGTCGCCCTTGCGGCCGGCCGCGTGCTCGTTCTGGATCGCGACGATCAGATCGGCGATGACCTCGCGGGCGTCGCCGACGATCGGGACGTCGGCGTGCCGGTTCTTGGAGATCTCGGCGGGGTCGATGTCGGCGTGGACGACGGCCGCGTTCGGCGCGAACGTGTCGAGCCGACCGGTGACCCGGTCGTCGAACCGCGCGCCCAGCGTGACCAGCAGGTCGGACTTCTGCAGCGCGCCGACCGCTCCGACGGAGCCGTGCATCCCGGGCATCCCCATGTGCTGGGGGTGGCTGTCGGGGAACGCGCCCTTGGCCATCAGCGTGGTGACGACCGGCGCGCCGGTCAGCTCGGCGAGGACCTTCAGCTCGGCCGACGCGCGCGCCTTGAGCACACCGCCACCGACGTACAGGACGGGCCGCTCCGCCTCGACGATCAGCTTGGCGGCCTCACGGACCTGCTTGGAGTGCGGCCGGGTGACGGGCCGGTAGCCCGGCAGCCGCATGTCCTCGCCCCACACGAAGTCAAACTTGGCCTGCAGGGCGTCCTTGGAGATGTCGACGAGGACGGGCCCCGGCCGTCCGGTGCCGGCGATGTGGAACGCCTCGACGATGGTGCGGGCGATGTCCTCGGGCTTGGTCACGAGGAAGTTGTGCTTGGTGATCGGCAGAGTGATGCCGGAGATGTCGGCTTCCTGGAAGGCGTCGGTGCCGATGAACCCCGACGGCACCTGGCCGGTGATCGCGACGATCGGCACGGAGTCCATGTAGGCGTCGGCGATCGGCGTCACCAGGTTGGTGGCGCCGGGACCCGAGGTCGCCATGCACACGCCGACCTTCCCGGTGGCCTGCGCGTAGCCCTGCGCGGCGTGCCCGGCGCCCTGCTCGTGCCGCACGAGGATGTGGCGCAGCTTCAGCGAGTCGTAGATCGGGTCATAGGCCGGAAGGATGGCCCCGCCCGGAATCCCGAAGACGGTGTCGACGCCGACGTTCTCCAGTGCGCGGACCAGGGCCTGCGCTCCGGTCATCTGCTCGGTCATTGCTGCTTCTTTCCTGGTGGGAGGAAGGTGACTCGTGGCCAACAAAAAACCCCCCGCGCCATCTAGGCGGTCGAGGGGAGCGCGCAAGCCAATTCGGTACTGGGTCTAGGCTGCGCGCCGACCAAGTACTACGAGAATGATGCCGCTGCTGTTCTGCACGGCCCTAGCTTCGCCCCTCAACCGTCCCCAGGTCAAATCCATGTTGCATACGTCTCACAGTATGAGATATACGCAGCTCAGGTGCCCTGGGGCTGGAGGGGGACGGTCGCGGGCTTGATCTCGGCGGTGATGCGGTCGGGCGGCATGGGGCGGGCCACGAGGTAGCCCTGGCCTCGCGGGCAGCCCATCTCGCGCAGCAGGGTGAGCTGCTCTTCGCGTTCGATGCCTTCGGCCACGACGGTGAGGCCGAGGTCGGCGCCCAGCCGGACGATCGTGCGGGTGAGCAGGGTGCGGGTCTCGTCATGGCCCAGGCCCGACACGAACGACGGGTCGATCTTGATGATGTCGACGGGGAGCTGGCCCAGGTAGGCGAGGGAGGCGTAGCCGGTGCCGAAGTCGTCGATGGCCAGCCGGACGCCCAGGTCGCGCAGCGTCGACAGCCGGATCAGGTTCTGCTCGTCGCCCTGCAGATGCTCCACCAGGACCTCCTCCTTGACCTCCAGGGTCAGGGAGGACGGGGGGAGGCCGGTCTCGGCGAGGATCGAGGCGACCGTCTCGGTGAAGCGCGGCGCGGCGATCTGACGGGCCGTGAAGTTGACCGACAGGCCGATGTTCCAGCCGCCCAGACGCCACTCCGCGACATGGCGGCAGGCCTCGCGCAGGATCCAGGACCCCAGCGGGATCATCAGGCCGGACTCCTCGGCGGCGCCGATGAACTCCTCCGGCGGCACCTGCACGCCGTCGCGCCGCCAGCGCAGCAGCGCCTCGACGCCCGTGACGCGCCCGTCGGCCAGCTCGGTGACGGGCTGGAAGTCGACGGCGAACTCGCCCTCGGTCATCGCCCGCGAAAGATCACTGCCGAGTTCGAGCCTGCGAACCACGTCGGCGTGCATATGGGTCACGAACACCTCGACCCGGCCGCCGCCCAGCTCCTTCGCCCGGGCCATCGCCAGATCGCCGTTGCGGATCAGGGACGCGGAGTCGGCGTCATGGACGTCGACCGACTCGATCAGCTCCTGGTCGGCGAAGGCGATGCCGACGCTCGCCGACAGCACGATGCCGCGCTCCCCCACCCGGTAGGTCTCCTCCGACAGGCTCCGCAGGATCCGCTCACCGAGATCGACGACGGTCTGGGCGTCGGCGGCCGTCTCGACCAGCACCGAGAACTCGTCGCCGCCCCACCGGGCGACGGTGTCGCCGGAGTGGACGGCGGCGCGCAGCCGGCGCGCGGCCTGGGCGAGCACCTGGTCGCCCGCGGCGTGCCCGGCCGAGTCGTTGACGGCCGTGAAGCCGTCGAGGTCGACGAAGACGACCGCGCAGACCGGGTCACGGCGGGCCAGCACCTGCCTGGTCCGCTCCTCGAAATAGGCGCGGTTCGGCAGCCCCGTCAGGCCGTCGTGGAAGGTCAGATGGGTGACCTGCCGTTTGAGCGCCGCCTCCTCGCTGAGGTCGCGGGTGGTGATCAGCAGCCGGGACGGGGCGTAGCGGGAGAAGGTCGAGTCGGTGGGCAGCCAGGTGCCGTCGGTGGTGCGCAGCCGGCACGAGATCCGGACGGTCTCGTCGAGGCCGTCGCGGAACTCGGTGAGCGCGCCGTCGACCAGCGGCAGGTCCTCGGGGTGCAGGAACTCCTGGAGGGGACGGCCGAGCATGTCGTCGACGACGTCCGTCCAGTGGGCGCCGCCGCTCACATAGGCGACGGCCCCGGTGTGGTCGCAGATCATCACCAGATCGTCGATCGACTCGGCGAGGGTGCGGAAGTGGTCTTCGCCCGCGCGGACCTCCAGCCGGAGCCGGTCGTTCTCGCGGAGCAGATCGGTGAGCCGGGCGATCAGCACCAGCAGCGCCGAGCCGACGACGACCAGCACGACCGGCTGGATCCGTTCACCGCCCGTCAGCGAGTGCCCGGCCACGAACACCGCGGAGGCCCCCGCCAGCAGGGCGGGCGCGATGCCGGGGCCGACGAGCTTGCCGCGGATCTCGCCGCGCCGCGCGGTGCCGCCCATCCAGGGGGCC
>NZ_BAAGZI010000244.1:0-9025 GCF_054778695.1 Actinocorallia lasiicapitis | reverse complement strand
CTCGTAGGCGGCCCGGACGGCGGCGACCAGGTCGTCCGGCAGCGGTTCGTCGACGTCGGCGCAGGCGGGCACGATCACGGTGTCGGCGGCGGCCAGCCGGTCGAGCCCTGCGCCGGGCGAGACACTGAACGGCCCCACCCGCACGGGCTGCGGCCCGCACACGAGCACCTCGTACCAGTCGCCGGACGCCTCGAGCGGCGGATTCCCGAAGATCTCCGACGCGATCGCCAGTTCGAAGTGCAGGAGGTGTCCGACGGCGGGGATCGCGACGGTGGGCATGTCCGAAAGTGTACGCATGATGGCGTTCCGGCCCCTCACGCGATGATCAAGTTCGGGGTGAGACTGGTCGTACAGCACATCGAGATCGGGGAATCATGAACGCAGCAGTGGTGGTCTATGGGGCGACGGGACACACCGGCGGGTTCGTCGTGGCCGAACTGCGCAGGCGCGGCGTGCCCGTCATCGCGTCCGGCCGGGACGCCGCCCGGCTGGGCGAGCTCGCCGCCGGGCGGGACGGTGTGGAGGCCCGCGCGGCGTCGGTCGACGACCCGCACGCCCTCGACCGCGCTCTCGCGGGCGCCGCGGCGGTCATCAACTGCGCGGGGCCGTTCGCGGTGACCGCCAAGCCCGTGATCGAGGCGGCGCTGCGGGCCGGGATCCCCTACCTGGACGTCGCGGCGGAGATCGAGGCGAACGCGGCGACCTTCGCCGACTCGGCGGCCCGTGCGGCGGGCACCGCGATCGTCCCGGCGATGGCGTTCTACGGCGGGCTCGGTGATCTGCTGGCGACGGCGGCGATGGGCGAGTGGAAGACCGCCGAGGAGGCGCACGTCGCCTACGGGCTCAGTAGCTGGCACCCCACGCCCGGCACGCGGGAGGCGGGCCGGGTCTCCCACGACCGTCGCGGCGGCCGCCGGGTCCGGTTCGCCGGCGGCGAGCTGCGCTACCACGACGACGCGCCCGTCCAGCGGGAGTGGGTGTTCCCCGAGCCGCTGGGCGCCCGTCAGGTGATCGCGGAGTTCACGATGGCCGACGTGGTCACCCTCCCCAGCCATCTGGACGTCCCCGAAGTCCGCACCCATATGACGGTCGAAGCGGCCCGCGACCTGTCGGGCGCGCAGACCCCGCCGCCCGCTCCGGTCGACGACCTCGGCCGCTCCGACCAGACCTTCGTCGTGGAGGTGGTGCTCCGTTCCGGCGGGGACGAGCGGCGGGCCGTGGCACGCGGCCGGGACATCTACGCGATCACCGCGCCGCTGGTGGTGGAGGCCGTCCAGCGGATCCTGGACGGCCGGGTCCGCGCGACGGGCCTGGCGTCGGCGGGCGCGATGTTCGACGCCCCGGACTTCCTGCGGGCCCTGGCCCCCCATCTGACGGTCGAGCTCCCGGACTGACCGGCCGTCCGGGCGGTACAGTTCGGCCACTTCGACGAAGGGGGACGGCCATGCCGTGGGTCTTTCTGGCGGGCGCGATCGGCAGCGAGGTGGCCGCGACGCTGGCGCTGCGCGGCCTGGCCGGCGGGTTCCGGCCGCTGCCGCTGGTCCTGGTCGTCGCGGGCTACGCGGTGTCGTTCACGCTGATGGCCCTCGCTCTGCGGACGCTGAACGTGGGCCTGGTGTACGCGATCTGGTCGGGGGCGGGCACGGCGGCCGTGGCGGGGGTCGCGGCCGCCCTTTACGGCGAGCACCTCAACGCCACGGCGATCGGCGGGATGGTCCTGATCGTGCTCGGCGTCGTGGTTCTGGCGACGTCGGGCGCGACCGGGCACTAGCTAGCCGACGACGCCGGTTCCGACGTGGTCGAGGTGGGTGAGGGCCTGCCGGTAGGAGTCGACGAGGCCGGTTTCGGCGTAGGGGAGGCCGACCGTCGCGCAGTGTTCCTGGACGAGGGGCCTGACCTTGGCGAGGGCCGGGCGGGGCAGGCCGGGGAACAGGTGGTGTTCGATCTGGTAGTTGAGGCCGCCGAGCATCCAGTCGACGGTCCGGCTGCCGCGGATGTTGCGTGAGGTGAGGACCTGCTTGCGCAGGTGGTCCCAGTCGTCGTCCGGGCCCGGCATCGGCATCCCCTTGTGGTTGGGGGCGAACGCGCAGCCCAGGTGCAGGCCGAACAGGGCCTGGTGGAGGGCGATGAACGCGACGGCCACCGGGAGGGGCAGCAGGGTGAACGCGAGCGTCAGGTAGACGGCCAGGTGCAGGACGAGGAGGGAGCCTTCGATCCAGCGGTCGCGGCCGGTCCGGTTCTTCAGGTCCTGGAAGCTGGCGACCTTCAGGGCGATGCCCTCGAGGGTGAGCATCGGGAAGAACAGCCAGGCCTGCCTGCGGGTGATCCAGCCGGCGAGCCCGCTGCGCCCTGCGGCGTCCTCGCTGGTGAAGACCAGGGCGCCGGCGCCGACGTCGGGGTCCTTGCCGGCGTGGTTGGGGTGGGCGTGGTGCTGGTTGTGCTTGGCGTTCCACCAGCCGTGGCTGAGGCCGAGCATCGTGTTGCCGAGGAGCAGGCCGAGCCGCCGGTTGGTCTTGCCGCTGGCGGCGATCTGCTTGTGGCCGGCGTCGTGGCCGAGGAAGCCGGTGCGGGTCGACAGGAGCGCGGCGGGGACGGCCAGGGGCAGCGCCCACCAGGAGCCGATCGCTCCCGCGGCCGCCCAGACGGCCGCCGTGCCGAGGACGGTGCCGGTGATGGAGCGGGTGTAGTAGCCGGTCGCCCGTTCCATGAGCCCGCTCTCCCGCACCTGCTTGGCGAGGGGGGTGAAGTCCGAGCCGGACGTGCGCGGGGCGGATACGGTCACAGTCATCGAAAAGATCTCCCAGGTCGGGTCGGGCGGCCGGTACTGCCCAACCTAGGAACCCGGGGTCCGGCGGCGGATCACCCGCGGGAGCCACCCCGGCTCTGGCTCTCAGGTCCCTGTCGTATCGCTTGCCCGGATGATTCTGGACAAGTAAGGTTCAGAAATGCAGATGGGTGAGGGCGTCGAATGGGCGCTGCACAGCTGCCTGAACCTCGGCTGGATCGACGGCGCGGCCGTCACCGCGACCAGGCTGGCGGCGTTCTACGATCTGCCGCCCGCTTATCTGAACAAGCAGCTCCAGGCGCTGGCCAGGGCGGGGATCCTCACCTCGACTCCGGGCCCGCGCGGCGGTTTCCGGCTGGCCAGGCCGCTGGAGGAGATCACTCTCCTGGACGTGGTGACGGCCGTCGAGGGCGCTGAGGACGCCTTCCGCTGCAAGCAGATCCTGCGGAACGGTCCTGACGGCGATCCGGCCGTCGACTACCGCGAGACCTGTGTGATCAACGGGGCGATGCGCCGCGCCGAGCTAGCCTGGCGGCGCGAGCTGGCCGCCCAGACCCTCGCCGAGCTCCGCGCCACCGTCGAGTCCCGCCACCCCGGCGCTCCCGCCGCCACCCGAGCCCGCCTCACGGTAAACCGGTTGTCCTGAGCGAGGATCGTCCGTAGGTTCTCCGGCGTGGCGGACGCGCAGAACCTGTGGCGGCACAGGGGTTTCCGGCTGCTGGCCTCCTCGCACGCGGTGAGCCAGATCGGCACCCAGATCAGCGTGGTGGCACTGCCCCTGCTGGCCCTGGCCGTCCTGGACGCCACCGCCGCCCAGATCGGCCTGCTGACGGCCGTCGGAACAGCGGGTTTCCTGCTGGTCGGCCTGCCCGCCGGGGTGTGGGTCGACCGCCTGCCCAAACGCCGCGTCATGCTCCTCGCAGACGGCCTGCGCGCCCTCCTGCTCGGCTCGATCCCGCTCGCCCACCTGGCGGGCGCGCTGACCCTGCCCCACCTGTACGCGGCGGCCCTGCTGGCCGGGATCGCGACGGTCTTCTTCGACGTCGCCTACCAGTCCTACCTCCCGGTCCTGATCCCCTCCGGCCGCCTCGTCGAGGGCAACACCCGGCTGCAGACGATCTCCACGGCGTCCACGGTGGCGGGCCCGGCGGCGGGCGGCTGGCTGGTCAGGTTCGTGGGCGCCCCGGCCGCGGTCGCCCTGGACGCCGTGAGTTTCCTGCTGTCGGCGCTGCTGCTGGCCGGGGTGCGGGCCGAGGAGCCCGCACCGGCCGGGGAGCGCCGCGGGCTGTGGGCCGAGATGCGCGAGGGGCTGCTGTATCTGGGCCGCCATCCGGTGCTGCGGCCGGTGGTGGCGACGCAGGCGCTGGCCAACCTGTTCGGGATCGCGATCGTGGCGATGCTGCCGGTGTTCTTCGTGACCGAGGCGGGGGTCGGGTACGGGACGTTCGGGACGGTCATGGCGATCGGCGGCGCCGGGGGGATCGCGGGGGCGATGACGGCGTCGTGGCAGCGGCGGGTGATCGGTGGGGCGCGGATGCTGTGGTTGAACGGGGTTCTGGCGGGGTCGGCCTATCTGCTGGTTCCGACGGCCGCGCCGGGCTGGCGGTTGATCCCCGCGACGGCCGGGATGGTGATCGACTCGTTCTTCGTCGCGGGTTGGGCGGTTGTGGCGGTGAGTTTTCGGCAGGAGGTGGCTCCGCCCAGGCTGCTGGGGCGTGTCAACGCTACGGCTCGGTTCGTCAACTGGGGTGTCATGCCGGTCGGGGCGGGGCTGGGCGGAGTGCTGGCCGGGCTGACCAGTGCCCGGACCACGCTGATCGTCTGCGGGGTCGCGTTTCTGGGGGCCGCGCTTCCCGTGCTGACGTCCCCGCTCGGGCGACTTCGTGATCTTCCTCAGGTTTCGGGGGTCCAGACGTAGGGGGTGGTGGTGGTGACGGGGTGGAAGCCGAGCCGTCGCAGGATCGGGCGGCTGTCGTCGGAGGCGTCGACCTGGAGGTAGGTGAGGCCGAGGTCGGCGCCCAGCCGGGCGCGGACCGCGACGAGCGCCCGGTAGATGCCCCGGCCGCGCCAGGCGGCGAGGGTGGAGCCGCCCCACAGGGACGCGAAGTCGCGGCCTTCGCGCAGCGCGAGCCAGGCGGCCGAGACGATCCGGCCGTTGGCCTCGGCGACGAAGACGGCGAAATCGTCCGGTTTGGCCAGGCCGCCGGTCAGGTGGCCGACGAGGAAGGACATGTCCTGGCCCCACACCTCGGTCTCCATCGCCGCGATGGCGTGGGCGGCGGCCTCGTCGTGGACGCGGCGGATCGTCACCCCGGCGGGGGCCTGCGCGTGCAGCGGCAGATCGCTGATCGGGGCGATGAGGACGGTCTCGGTGTCCTCGGGCCGGAAACCGGCGGCCAGCAGCCGGTCCGGGAGATCGGCGGGCAGGTCGTGGGCGCGGGTCTTCCACTCCACGGCCTCGCCGCGCGCGGCGAAGAAGGCGCGCTGGCGTTCGATGAGGGCGTCCAGATCGGTTCCGGTGAGGTCGCGGGGGGCGGTGACGAAGCCGCGGTACTGGCCGACGATCCGCAGCAGCGGCCCGTCGTGTTCGGCGTGGACCCCGTCGGGCAGGGGGCCGGTGCCGCGGAGCTGGTCGTCGTAGGCGGCCAGGAGGGAAGCGATCATCCGGAGAACGGTAGTGACCCCGGAGCGTGACGGCGAACGGTTTTCCGGCAGACTGGGGGGATGGAGATCGGGGAATCCACACGTGTGACCTTTCCGTCCGGGGCGACCACGGGCACCTCGACGGTGCTGCTGACGGTGCCCTATCCGGGCGGCGGTTTCGGGACGGTCGTCGCGCGGACACCATTCCATCCGCTGGATCACACCTGGCCTGACCAGCCGTCCGACACGGGGTTCCTGACCGTGGACGGCCGGACGCTGGGGGTGCGGGACTGCGTCACGGGGGCGCTGCGGCACGGCGCGGCCGCCGGTGAGCTGGTGCTGGGGGAGGCGATCGAGGAGCGGCGCGGCGACGACGGCCTATACTGGCTGGTCGTGCACGTCACCGACGGTGAGCCGCCGCCGCCCGGCACGCAGGTCACTCTGACGGTCGACGCGGACCGGCGGCACGCCCTGTCGGCCGGGCACACCGGCTGCCATCTGGCGGCGCTCGCCCTGAACGCGGCGATGGCGGCCCGCTGGCGCAAGGAGATCAGGACCGACGCTCTGGGCAGCCCCGATTTCGACCAGACCGCGATCATCAGTTCCCGGATCCACCCGTTCGGCAGTGTGGACGTCTACCGGCTCGGCAAATCCCTGCGCAAGAAGGGTTTCACGGTCGAGGAGCTGGCCGAGGAGCTGGTCGCGCTGACGGCGGCCGTCACCGAGCGGCTGGCCAGCTGGGCGCGCGACGACGCCCGGGTCTGGGTCGACTCGCCGAGACCGGATCTGACGGCCCGCCGCACGCGGCACTGCGCGCTGCCGGAGGGCGAGGTGTCGATCGCGTGCGGCGGCACCCATCTGGACTCCACGGGGCCGCTGGCTCCCGCCGCGGTGACGCTCACGCTGGGCGCGGACGGCGCCGAGCTGACGATGACCACCTCGGTGTCCGGTTGATGATCTCCGACCTGGAAGGATGAGCGTCATGGGTGAACGCAAACCGATCGAGTGCTGGCTGTCCGACATGGACGGCGTGCTCATCCACGAGGGCCGTCCCGTAGCAGGCGCCGACGAATTCATCACCAAGGTCATCGCTTCGGGGAAGCGGTTCCTGGTGCTCACCAACAACTCGATCTACACCCCGCGTGATCTGTCGGCACGGCTGGCGGCGATCGGGATGAACGTCCCGGCCGAGTCGATCTGGACGTCGGCGCTGGCGACGGCGAAGTTCCTCAACGACCAGCGGCCGCACGGCACCGCGTTCGTGATCGGGGAGGCGGGCCTGACGACGGCCCTGCACGACACCGGCTACATCCTGACCGACCTGGACCCTGAGTACGTGGTGCTGGGCGAGACCCGCAACTACAGCTTCGACCAGGTCACGCGGGCGGTGCGGCTGATCGAGGGCGGCGCGCGGTTCATCGCGACCAACCCCGATCCGGTGGGTCCGTCGCCGCAGGGGTCGCTGCCGGCGTGCGGCGCGGTCGCCGCGATGATCACCAAGGCGACGGGGGTGGAGCCGTACTTCGTCGGCAAGCCCAACCCGTTGATGATGCGCAGCGCGATCCGCCGGGTCGACGGGCATTCGGAGTCGACCGCGATGATCGGCGACCGGATGGACACCGATGTGGTGGCGGGGATGGAGGCCGGGCTGGAGACGATCCTGGTCCTGTCGGGGGTGACCAAGCGCGAGGAGGTCGGCCGGTTCCCCTACCGTCCCAACCGCATCGTGGATTCGATCGCCGATCTGGTGGAGCTGATCGACTAGATGGTGCTGCGTTCGGCGTCGCTGTTCGTGCTGGCGGCGGTCGCGGAGATCGGCGGGGCGTGGCTGGTCTGGCAGGGGGTGCGGGAGGGGCGCGGCCCGTGGTGGGTGGTGGCGGGGCTGGCTTCGCTGGCCTGCTACGGGTTCGTGGCCACGCTCCAGCCGGACGCGAACTTCGGGCGGGTGCTGGCCGCCTACGGCGGGGTGTTCGTGGCCGGGTCGCTGGTCTGGGGGATGGTCGCCGACGGGTTCCGGCCCGACCGGTGGGACGTCGCGGGCGCCGCCCTGTGCCTGCTCGGCGTCATCGTGATCATGTACGGTCCGCGCCACTAGGGTGGCCTGGGTGAAGTACATGTTGATGATCTACAACGACCCAGCCGCGCTGGGTGAACTCCCCGACGAGGAACTCGACGCGATCATGGACGAGGTCGACGCGTTGATGGACGAGCTGGAACGGACGGGTGAGTACCTGGGCGGCCAGGCGCTCGCCGACTCCTCCGCCGCCCGGACGGTGCGGGTGCGCGACGGCGTCACGGCCGTCACCGAAGGGCCCTACGCGCAGGCCGCAGAGGAGCTGGCCGGATATCTGCTCCTCGACTGCGCGAGCGAGGAGCGGGCGCTGGAGATCGCGGCCGCGTGGCCGGACGCCCGCCACTGGGCGATGGAGGTCCGGCCGCTGGCCACCTAGGGCGAGCGCGACATGTCGGTTGAAGGGTACCTATTGGTACCTCGTAACGTTGCTTGGCATTTGTCGCTATCGCCGTGAACGTCTCGCTAGCCTCACCGGCACGGAGAGTTTCAGACCGTGCCGATTCCCGGGGGTGGCCGATGCGCGCGATCGAGCAGGTGCTCGCGGACGCCATGGCCGTCCCCGGCGCGTGGGGCGCGTCCCTCGTGGACGTCGACGGGGGCCTGCCGATCGCCGCGCTGGGCGGCGACGACCTGACCTCGGCCGCCGAGGACGCCGCCGGGACCGCCGATCTGGTGCGCGCGGTGTTCGCCTCGCCGGCGCTGTCGTCGGCGTGGACGGGCGATGAGATCGAGGAGATCACCGTCTCGGGGAGCGCGGGCTACCACCTGCTGCTGCTGATCGCGATGCCCGTGGACGCGACGCTCTGCCTGCACGTCCGGCTGGACCGCGGCCGCGGCAATCTGGCGCTGGCCCGCCACCGGTTGCGTGAGGTCGCCCGCGCTCTGGCGGACCGGTGAGGCGGCTGCGCGCCGAGCTGGCGCGGCTCGCCGACGACCGCGCCACCGGCGCCCTGCAGGTGGGCGACGGGACGGTGTACCTGGTCGAGGGGGCGATCGCCCATGCCGAGACCGACGCCGTCCCCGGGCTGGAGACCCTGGTCACCGCGTCGGGACGGCTGACGGCCGCGGGCTGGCGGCGGATCACCGAACGGGGCGTCGAAGGCGTCGCGGCGGGGAACGCGGGGCAGGCGCGGCTGAGCCGCGCCGAACTGGAGACCTACACGCTGATCGCCCTGTTCGACGCGGTGTTCCAGCTCGCGTCCGACGATGCGGGCGAACCGTGTTTCGTGCCGGGCGAGACCCACTGGCTGGGCTGCCTGCACGCCGTCAGTGTGAGCACGCTGCTGCACGAGGTGCGGCGGCGGCGGGCGCGGCTGGAGGCGGCGTGGCCGTCGCCGCTGGCCGACGACGCGCCGGTGGTGCCGATCCTGCGGGTGCGGCGGCAGCGGGTGGTGCTCACCGGGCTGCAGGCCGAGCTGCTGGTGAACGCCGACGGCCGACTGACTCCGTCCGGGCTGGCGCGGAAGCTCGGGCGGACCCGCTATGGGTGCACCCTGGCCGCGCGGGGGCTGGTGGCCTCCGCG
>NZ_BAAGZI010000243.1:4648-9027 GCF_054778695.1 Actinocorallia lasiicapitis | reverse complement strand
CAGCAGGTAGCCGCCGCGCCCGCCGCCCGCGGCGTCGACCAGCAGCGGCGCGAGCCCGCCCGCGAGGAGGATCCCGACGGTCAGGCAGACGACGCGCCACGCCATGGCCCTGCCCCGTTCGGCGGGGGAGTCGGAGATCTCGGCGCGCAGCTCCACATACGGCACCTGGAAGCAGGCGAAGGCGCTGGCGGCGAGCAGGAACGCGCAGCCCGTCCAGACGGCGGCGACGCTCGGGGAGGGCACCGCGAACATGGCGGCGAACAGGACGGGCAGGGTGAACGCCCCGGCCAGCAGCAGCCGGGTGCGGTGCCCGGTCCTGACGGCCTCCCGGTCGCTGGCCGCCCCGACGACGGGGTTGAGCAGCACGTCCCAGGCTTTCGGCAGGACGAGCACGAGCCCGGCGAGCGCCGCCCCGACCCCGAGGACGTCGGTCAGGTAGTAGAGCAGCAGTAGCCCGGGGACGGCCGAGAAGATCCCGGTGCCGACGGAGCCGATCCCGTAGCCGAGTAGCCGGCCGCGGGTCAGGGGGGTGGTCACGGTGTCTCCAGGGGAAGGCGCAGCAGGGAGGTGACGAGCTGGTGCAGGTGGGCGCGGAACCGGGCGACCTCGGCCGCATCCGTGACGCCGGTCCTGACGCCGTCGGGGGACAGCACCCCGCCGCGGGCGAAGCCGTGGGTGCACCACAGGACCGTCATCAGCGCGTAGCCGGGGTCGACGTCGGCGGGCACGGCGGGCCGGATCGCGGCGATGACCTGGTCGAGGAGGGGGCGGGCGTAGAGCCGTTCGAGGTCGGCGACGTCGGCGGCGTCCGACAGCCAGCGTCGCATCCAGAGCGCCGGCACTTCGGGATGGCCGACGCAGAAGTCGAGGTACCGGTCGACGAGCCGGTGGATCCCCGCCGTGTCGGCCGTGAATCCGGTGAGCGCGGCTTCGAGTGCTTCCCGCTCGAGCCGGTGGGCGTGCTCCATGACGGCCAGGTACAGCTCGCGTTTGCCGCCCGCGTGGTAGGCGACGGTCGCGATGTTGAGCCCCGCGGCCTCGGCGATGAGCCGGGTGGAGGCCCCGGCGTAGCCGCGGTCGGCGAACAGGTGGGTGGCGGCGGCGATGATGCGCTGCCTGCCGTCGTCGCGGGTCATGCGGACACCGTAGGCGGGCGCCCGGTCTCCGTCAATCGATTGATGGAGAAGCTTACTTCGTAAAGGGGTGCTTCCCGTAGCGCTCGATGACGCGCTCGCGCAGCCCGGGGTCGTCGCGGGGGACCGGTTCGATGAAGACCTCGTCGATCTCGTCGTAGGCGTCCCTGATCTGGTGGGCGAGCCGGACGCAGGTCCGTTCGACGTCGCCGGCGGTCAGTTCGTTGCGGAAGTCGAGGCGGGCGCAGACCAGCACCTGGTCGGCGCCGACGGTCATGGTGACGATGTCGACGACCCAGTCGATCTCGGGCGCCGCCGCGAAGATCTCCCGGACGCCCTTGACCAGCCGCGGGTCGGCCTGGTGGCCGATCAGCAGGTCCTTGTTGATCCGGCCGAGCAGGAACGCGACGCAGGTGAGGACCACGCCGATGAGCAGCGACGCCAGCCCGTCCCAGAACGCGTTGCCGGTGATCTGGTGCAGGAACAGCCCGAGGAAGGCGAAGATCAGGCCGAGCAGGGCGGCGGCGTCCTCGGCGACCACGCTGACCGAGGTCGGTTCGTCGGTGCGGCGCATGTAGTGCACGGTCGGCAGGTTCTCCTCGCGCGCGGCCCGCTTCACGGTGCGCAGTCCCTGCAGGAAGCTGGCTCCCTCCAGGACGAACGCGATGGCCAGCACGATGTAGCCGACGAGCGGGTCGGACTCCTCCTCGCCGCCCTGGAACAGGGTCTCGAACCCCTGCAGGAAGGAGAAGAGCGCACCCATCCCGAAGATCGCGACGGCGACGAGCAGCGACCAGAAGTACCGCTCCTTGCCGTAGCCGAAGGGGTGCTTGCGGTCCGCGGGCTTGGCGCTGCGGCGGAGCCCGAACAGCAGCAGGATCTCGTTGCAGGTGTCGGTGTAGGAGTGAGCGGCCTCCGACGCCATCGCCGACGATCCGGTGACGATCGCCGCGACCGTCTTCGCGATCGCGATTCCGAGGTTGGCACCGAGTGCCACCAGCACGGTCACGGTGCTTTCGCTCTGCTCCTCAGCCATGATCTTGGACCTTCCCCACCGGGCGAGCCGGGAACCACGCCCCGGTCGATGATCGTTCACAGAGATCGCACCATGGCACCATGGGGCGTTCCTGGGGATTTCGGGGATCGGGGGAAGGGCCTGTGGGACGTTTGATGACGGCCGTCGTCTGGCTGCTGGTCATGCCGTTCGCCGTCTGGGCGGTGCTGCGGTTCACGGGCTGGATGCCCGGGTTCCGCTGGGTGCAGCTCGTGTCGTTCACGCCTTATGTCGCGGCCGCGGCGTTCGTGGTGCCGCTGATCGCGTTCGGGCTGCGGCGGTGGGCGCCGGGTGCGGTGGCGGTGGCGCTGGCGGCGTTCGTGGTGCCGCGTGCGTTCGCCCAGGACGGCCCGGCGGCGCAGGGTCCGGTGGTGCGGGTGCTGTCGGCGAACCTCCTGCACGGCGGGACGCCCCCGGCGCGGATCGTCGAGCTGGCGAAGACGCTGCAGGTCGATCTGCTGTCGTTGCAGGAGCTGAACGACCGGGCCGTCCGCGGGCTGGACGGGCTCGGTCTGCGAGGGATGTTCCCGTATGTGGCCGAGGGCGCCCACGGCACCGCGCTCTACTCGCGTCTTCCGCTGGAGGGCAGTGTGGCCGGGCCGCCGGGCTCGGTCCAGACCCTGGTGCGGATGCCGGGACGGGAGCCGTTCGCGTTCGTCGCGGTGCACACCTGCGCCCCGCTGGGCCCGTCCCACGCGAAGTGCTTCGCCGACAGTCAGCGCACGATGGTCCCGGCAACCCCGGACGGCGTGCTGCGGATCCAGGCGGGCGACTTCAACGCCACCCTGGACCACCCGACCATCCGGGCGCTGCTGGCCACGGGCTACCGTGACGCCGGCCGCGCTCGCGGCGACGGCTTCAAGGCCACCTGGCCGGCGCTGGACCACACGTTGCCCGGCGTCGTCATCGACCATGTCCTGGCCGACCGGCGGGTGGCCGTCACCGCCTACTCGGTTCACGACCTTCCCCGCAGCGACCATCGAGCCGTTTTCGCCGAGCTGCGCCTGCCCTGACGGCCTTTTCGTCGGTGCAGGGCCGTTTTCCGGACCTCGTTGCGCGGGGCGGGCCGGGTGTTTGTCATGATCAGAGGATGAGCGTACGTGTCGTGCTCGTCGGGTACGGGCTGGGTGGTTCGGCCTTCCACGCACCATTGATCACTTCTGTTCCGGGGATGGTGCTGGTCGGGGTGGTGACCGGCAACCCCGAGCGGCAGGAGGCCGTCCGGGCCCGCTATCCGGGCGTCGCCGTCATCCCGGACGCCGACCTGGTGTTCCGGGATCCGCAGAGCTGCGATCTGGTGGTGATCACCACACCGAACGCGACGCATGTGCCGCTGGCCAGGGCCGCGCTGGAGGCGGGGCTGCCGGTGGTCGTCGACAAGCCGATCGCGGTGACCTCGGCGGAGGCGCGTGAGCTCGGCCTGATCGGCCCGCCGGTGTTCCCGTACCACAACCGCAGGTGGGACGGTGATTTCCGGACGGTGCGGCGGCTGGCGTCCGAGGGGGCGCTGGGCCGGATCCAGCGGTTCGAGTCGCGGTTCGAGCGGTGGCGGCCCGAGGTGAAGGAGTCCTGGAAGGAGCAGGATCCCGCGGGGAGCATCCTGTACGACCTGGGCACCCATCTGATCGACCAGGCGATCTGCCTGTTCGGCCCGCCCACCCATGTCTACGCTGAGATCGACACACGCCGTAACGGCGCGCACGTCCCCGACGACGTGTTCCTCGGGCTGACCCACGACGACGGCACCCGGTCGCATCTGTGGATGAGCGCGACGGCCGCCGATCTGGGCCCGCGGTTCCGGGTGCTGGGCGACAAGGCGTCCTATGTGGTCTCCGGGATGGACGGCCAGGAGGACGCCCTGCGCGCGGGCCGCACGCCGCGCGAGCCTGGCTGGGGGCAGATGCCGCCGGAGAGCTACGGGTTCCTCGGGGTGCCGGGGCAGGCCCGGCCCGTCCGTACGCTGCCCGGCGCCTACCAGGACTTCTACCGGGAGGTCGTGGACGCGCTGGAGAACGGCGGGCCCGCGCCCGTGCCGTTGAACGACGCGGTCGCGGGCCTGGAGGTGATCGAGGCGGCCGTCCGTTCGGCGGTCGGCCGCTAGCTAGTCGCGGGAGGCGGGTTCGGTGGCGGGGTTCTCCTCGCCGGAGCCCTCCTCGTCGTCCTCCTCGGCCCCGGGGGGGGGGGGGGGGGGG
>NZ_BAAGZI010000243.1:0-4638 GCF_054778695.1 Actinocorallia lasiicapitis | reverse complement strand
GGTCGATGACGACCGCCGCCGCGATGACGCCGATGATGGCCAGGGCCGGGACGAAAAGGGCTATGGCCTCGACTGCGGCGTGATGGGCGAGGATGGGGGTCATGTCCGAGACCGTACCGCCTCGCGCGGGGCGGCGACGGCGCGGGACGTCCGGCCGACCCCCCAGCCGAGGGCCAGCACCAGGGTGAGGGTGCAGGCCAGCACGATGAGTGAGGCGGCGGCCCACACCCAGCCGGGCACGTCGTCCTTCAGCTCCCGCTGGAGGATCTTGCGTTCGCTGCCGACGGGACGGGTGAAGCTCGCCTCGGCGGGCAGTTCGGTCGCGCCGATCGCGGGGTCGGCCGGCAGGTAGATCGGGACGGCCGCGAGCGTGCGCCCGTCGTGGATGCGGAGCAGGGTCTTCCAGTCGCCGGTCAGCGGCATCGGCTTGGTCGTCCGGTAGGTGGCGGGGCCGGTGCGCTCCAGCGGGTCGACGTGCAGCCCGCCGCCCTGCCAGGCGGTGATGTCGACCCATGCGGCGTCGTCGACGGGTGCGCTGAGCTGGACGGTCGCGTGGCCGTCGGGGGTCAGCGCGAAGGTCGCGGTCATGTCCTTGGGGATGCTGAACAGCAGCCCGTTGGCGACGGCTCCGGCGATGACGAGCAGGGACGCGGCGAACAGCGGCCGGCTGACCTGCGGGCGGGGCAGCCGGCCCTCGATGCCGAGGGCGAGCAGGCTGCCGAGCACTCCGCCGGCCAGACCGCCGGCGAGCGCCATCGCGACGCCTTCGACGATGATGTCGGAGTGCCAGGGTAGCGGGAACGCCACCTGGGTCCAGGCGTACTCGGCGGCGAACCCGACGGTGCCGATAGCCGCGCCGGACACCAGCCCGAACAGCAGCGGACGCCTGATCAGCAGCAGGGCGACGACCTCGACGCAGACCGCTTCGGCCAGGTACATCGGCACCGAGGGGGTCAGTTCGCCGATGACGGGGCCGACGGCGAGCGACACGCCGCCGCGGACCAGGAAGTAGAACAGTGCCGCGAAGACCGCGCCGCCCTTGCCGATCCAGAGCCGGGCCGCGACCAGCGCGCAGCCCGCCGCCAGCGCGATCATGAACGGCTGGTTGACCTGCCGGAACTGCGGCACCCCGAAGTCGAACTCGGCCTGGAACACCGACAGCCCGATGAGGAGGCCGCCGCAGATCATGCCGCGCCGCAGGTAGGAGAGCACCTTGCTGGGCTCCCCGGCGGCGGCGTCGGAACGGCCTTCGCGTTCCAGGACCATCAGGCCGACCAGCGACAGGCCCGCGCCGCCGATGAGCATGAGGTGGGTGGGGCCCCACAGGGTGACGTCCTGGCCGAAGATGCGGTGCCACACGTCGTCGAGGGGGAAGCCGAGCAGGGCGTAGAAGCCCGCGCCCGCCACCAGGATCGCCCCGGCGGGGGCGTACCAGGTCCGGGTGATCCGGATCGGGGACGGTCCCGGCCGGTCCTTGGGCAGGACGAGCGCGATCATGCCCGCGGCGAAGATGCCGAACAGTCCGATGAGGATCGGGTAGTGGGCGAGGTTGGCCAGGGGGCCTTCGTCCCGGCCGTGGGTGATGTGCAGGGAGATGTCCCAGTACATCCCGAGGAGTGCGGTGACCAGCGCGCCGAGCGCGACCGCGGACGGCAGCGACGCCCAGCCGGGCAGGGAGTCCCCGCCGACCTTGCGCGACAGTTCGGCCAGCCTGGTCAGGATCGGCAGCTTTCCGGTCCGATGTCCCCAGCCGAGGACGAGCAGGCCGACGGTGAGCACGAGCGCCGCTCCGCTGGCGATGAACACCTGGTCCAGGGCGGCGCCCCCGGCAGGCTTGATGACTTCTTCCGCTATCAGGTTCACAGCTTCCTCACATTCCCGGCACTACGCCCCGAAACATGACGGACTCTAACGGATCGGTCGGCTATGTGTCATTGGTCAATGTCTCATTGGCCGGTAATGGGGTTGCGGCGTCCGTCACAATGGGGGTCGTGATCTTGCACGTGTTCGACATGGACGGCACCCTCCTGCGCGGCACCACCGCGAGCCTGCATCTGGCCGGGCGGCTCGGCACCGTCGCCGAGCTGCGCGAACTCGAAGCCGGGTTCGCCTCGGGGCGGCTCGACACCCGCGGTTTCGCCGCCGAACTGCGCGCCCTCTGGCACGACCTCACCCCCGAGCTGGTCGCGGCGGCCTTCCGGGACGCGCCGTGGCTGGACGGGATCGCGGAGGTCTGCGCCGACATCCGGGCGCGCGGCGAGCACAGCGCCGTCATCACGATGTCGCCGGACTTCTTCGCCCGGCACCTGCTCGACCTCGGCGTCGACGATGTCGTGGCGTCCCGGTTTCCCGCCCTGCCGTTCCGGGAACCGCTCGATCCGGCCGGGATCCTCGACCCCGACGCCAAGGTGCGCGTCACCGGCGAACTCTGCGCCCGGCACGGGCTGGATCTGGAGCGGGTCGTCGCCTACGGGGACTCGATGTCCGACGCCCCGCTGTTCCGGCAGGTGCGCAGAACGGTCGCCGTCAACGCCGACCACCATGTCGCCGGACTGGCTGCCGTCTCCTATCAGGGCACGGATCTGCGTGCCGTCTACGCCCTTGGCCGCGCCTTGGCGAGTACAAGTTGAGTACGATCGGTCGCTCAGGGTAAGGATCGAGGGGCCTTCGCCCCTTCCCGGCTAAGGAGCCCCCGAGTGATCAGCCGTCGTAGCGTTCTGTCCGGCACCGCCTTCGCCGCGCTGTCGGCGCTGCCCGTCGCGGTGGCGTCGCCCGCGATCCTGCGGCCGGGGCCCGGCCGCCCGGCACGCCGCCCGAACGTGCTGGTCCTGGTCACCGACGACCAGCCCGGTGACACGCTCTGGGCACTGCCGAAACTCCGCCGGCACATGGAGCGGTACGGGATCGCCTTCACCGAAGCCCGCACGACCACCCCGCTGTGCGCCCCGGCGCGCTCCTCGATCCTCACCGGCCGGTACGCCCACCGGCACGGCGTGCGCGACAACGAGCACCCCCTGCTGCTCGACCCGCGGACCACCCTCCAGCACCGGCTGCGCGAGACCGGATACCGCACCGGGATGGTCGGCAAGTACCTCAACGGCTGGCGGGCCGGCGACGCCCCGCCTGGGTTCGAGAAGTACGCCGTCATGGCCAGGCCGCGCTACGAGGACGCCGTCTGGAACGTCGACGGGACCCAGCACAAGCGCTCGAAGTACACGACCACGGTCGTCCGGGAGGAGGCCGTCCGGTTCCTGCGCGAGGGCGACGACCGGCCGTGGTTCCTGTACGTCGCGCCGTACGCGCCGCACGCCCCGTTCCAGGCCGAGCCCAAGTACGCCGGGCTGGCCGTGCCGGAGTGGCGGCCGCGGCCGTCGGCGGGGGAGTCCGACCGCTCCGACAAGCCGCCCTACATCCAGGCGTCGGGCGCGACCAGCGCAGCGGGCCAGGACCTGCGGGCCAAGCAGCTCCGCGCCCTGCGCTCGGTCGACGACCTGTTCGCCGCCATGATCGAGGAGCTGGCGCGCGCCGGTTCGCTCGACGACACCGTGATCGCGGTGGTCAGCGACAACGGCTACAGCTGGTCCGACCACGGTTGGATGCGCAAGAGCGTGCCGTACGCCCCGGCCGTCCGGGTGCCGATGTGGCTGTCGTGGCCGGCCCGGCTGCCCGGCGGCGCCGACCGTCGGCTGGCCGCCAACATCGACCTCGCGGCGACCCTGCTGGAGGCGGCCCGTGCCGAACCCCTCGACGCCGACGGCCGGTCCCTGCTGTCGCCGTGGGAGCGGGAGGTGCTGCTGGTGGAGTGGTGGAACGGCCGGGAGAAGACCGCGAACCAGCCGCCCACCTGGGCGTCGGCGCTCACCCACGACCGGCAGTACATCGAGTACTACGACACCGTCCTCGACGACGCCGGGCTCCCCACCGAGGGGACCGGCGCCGTCACCTTCCGCGAGTCCTACGACCTGGTCAAGGACCCGCACCAGCTCACCAACCTGCTCGCCGACGACGACGCGACCTCCCCGCTGGCCGGGGTGCTGCGCGATCTGCGGCTCACCGGCGCGCGGTGAGCCCCGCCACCACACAGCCGGCCGCCCCGAGCACCGCGACGATCAGCGCCAGCGGCAGCGCGGTCGCGCCGAACGCCCCCGACAGTGGCCCGGTCAGCCCGCCGAACACCCACTGGACCAGACCGAACAGCGCCGAAGCACTGCCCGCGCGCGCCGAGGGCTGGCTCGACATCGCGAGCGTCAGCGCCATCGGGTAGATCAGGCCCTGCCCGGCGACCATCAGGAAGAACGCCGGTGACAGCAGCCCGATCCCGGCGTCGGCCAGGACCGCGACCAGCGCCAGGAGCCCGGCCGCCGCGGAGAAGCCGAGCCCGACGGCCAGCAGCGCCCGCATCGGCACCCGTCCGGCCAGCCGTCCCGCGATCTGGCCCGACAGCATCATCCCGACGGCGTTGACCGCGAACAGCAGGCTGTAGCCCTGCGGGCCGAGACCGTAGACGTCCTGGAAGACGAACGACGAACCGGCCAGATAGCTGAACTGGGCGCCGCTGGCGCAGCCCGCGGTCAGCGTGAACGCCAGGAAGCGCGGGTCGCGGCCGACCGCCGCCATCGACCGCAGGACGGCGCCGGG